>NZ_JBYSYV010000015.1:0-140073 GCF_058783805.1 Peribacillus sp. FW305-BF15
TTCCAATCAACGTCCAAATTGTACAAGCCATAAAAATAGACAAACTCGATTTTCATCGAGTTTGTCTACAGTCTGAAGCCCGCACTCATGTGCGGGCTTTTAACTGTTTTATAGCGCTATTTTTAGTATAGTACTAAGTTAGTGAAATGCACGTGAATTTCGGTCATTTACTTGTGATTTGGAGTAATACTCGTGAATTTCGATCAAATACTCGTGAGTTTTGGTGTTTTACTCGTGTTTGGCCATTTACTCGTGAGTTTGAGCGTAATACTCGTCAATTGGCGTAAGTACAAAAAATAAAGATTTAAAATGATAATTCTTGTGGAGGTTCACCATTGTTGTTCATCAACCGTATGCTTTCCGGCTTAATTTGCAGAATTAAATAATTTGGATCTTTCGGACCTTCGAACCACTTTTCGAAGGATTCATTCCATAATTTATCTTTCAGTTCCTGTGATTCGTTTATTTTCGAGGTACCTGAGATTTCCAGGTAAGAATCGCCCAATCCTTCATTATCATAGCCGATCAGGATATGAACATTAGGGTTCTTTTCAATTTCATCGATTTTTTCCGTCTTTCCGCTCGTTGGTGTGTATAAAGTTAATTCATCGTTAAAAAATGTCATATAGCGTGAATGTGGTTTGTTGTTTTCAACTGAAGATAAAACTCCTATTTTATGATCACGGATGATGTTCAATACTTTTTCTTTTATTTGGTTTTGGCTCATTTTTATACACTCCTTTTATTTTTTACTCTATTTACTTTTCCTCTTTTTTCATTAAGTTAAACAAAATTATGCAGTTTGGCATTTTTATGAATGAATACTGAAAGAAGTTGCCATACTAGTCATTATGTGTTCTGTTTAGAGCAATTTCATGATGTGAATCCATTTGTAAAGGTGAGTATGATGAATGAATTGTGGTGAATTACTTATCATTGGCGGGGCAGAGGATAAGTGCCTTGAAGGTGAAGTATTAAATAAATTTGTCGAGCTTGCAACCCATAGCGAAGGCGGAATAGGAATATTGCCTACAGCGAGTGAAATTCCTGAGGAAGTGAGTACAGAGTATATCAAGATTTTCAGGGATTTAGGTGTGGACAGGGTGGAAGTGATCAAGCTGGATTCGAGGCAGGATGCAGACGATCCGGCAATTTGTGAACAGCTTGCATCTTTTTCCGCCATCTTCATTTCAGGGGGAAACCAAAGCCGATTGTCTGAACTGATTGGAAAAACAAAGTTCCACGATGCCCTTTCTAAAGCCTGGCATGAAGGAATGGTGATAGCAGGGACAAGTGCTGGTGCTTCGATTTTAGGTAAATATATGATCGTTGCTGCTGACACGATGCTGAATGACAATAAGTTAAAGGTTGAAATTGGCGTAGGTTTCGGCTTCCTGGACGGACTGATAATCGATCAACATTTTTCCCAGCGTGGCCGTTTTGATCGTCTGTTAAGTGCAATAGCAGGGAAAAAAGAAATTATGGGTATTGGCATTGATGAAAATACAGCAATTTTAGTTAAAGACGGTCATTTTGAAGTAGTCGGCCAACATCAAGTATTGGTTCTTGATGGCAGCACCAGTGATTATATCAATATCACATCTTCTGATAATGGCAGTGAAGAGTTGACTCTTTCGGGATTCAACCTTCATGCACTAACCAGGGGATACCGTTTTGACCTGCTTAAAAGGAAATTGTTGATGAAAAAGGGGATCCAACAATGAAGATCAATCGAGTCCGTTATTTAAAAGGACCTAATTATTTTGCTTATACACCTACGATTTGCATTGAATTGGATATAGGGGAACTGGAACAGAAACCATCTGATTCAATACCTGGATTCAATGAAAAATTGTTAAAGGTGCTCCCGAACTTGGGAAGCCATACATGTTCAAAAGGGTATCGAGGCGGATTCGCCGAAAGGCTGAGAAAAGGAACATGGATGGGACATATATTGGAGCATATGACGATTGAGCTTCAAAACTTGGCCGGAATCGAAGCCATTCGGGGAAAAACGATAATGATGGAAAAGAAGGGTTTTTATTATGTTACCTTTGACTATCAGGAGCCTCACTCAGGTCTTCAAGCTTTTTTAGCAGCAAAAGATATCGCGGAGGCCATCCTGAATGGTGAAAAACTTATAAATGTACAATCTTATGTAAAACAAATAGAGCAGTTATATTATAAAAATAAGCTGGGGCCAAGTACCGAAGCCATTTTTAAGGCAGCGCAAGCAAAAGATATCCCTGTCGAGCGAATGGGTGATGAAAGCTTATTGCGTTTAGGAACAGGTGCAAGGCAGAAGTATGTCCAGGCGACAATCTCTAGCCAGACTTCGAATATTGCTGTTGAGAATTCATGTGACAAAGCATTGACCAAATCCATTTTAAGAGGATGTGGCCTCCCTGTACCTGAAGGGGAAGTTGCCCATTCCATTGAAGATATCTTTGCCTCGGCGGACAGGCTGGGTTTTCCGCTGGTCATAAAACCGTATAATGGGAGACAGGGTCAGGGTGTCATCACCCATATCAAAAATAAGGATGAGCTATTCAATGTAATCAATTGTTTGGAGTTGCATGTGGAGAAGTATATTATCGAACGGCATATTGAAGGACATGATTATCGGTTACTGATAGTTAATGGAGAACTTATCGCCGCCAGTTTGAGGCTTCCACCTTATGTTATTGGCAATGGCAAGGAAACGATACGCAGTTTGATAGAAAAGGAAAATTGTAATGATTTGCGGGGAGAAGGTCATGAAAAGCCGATGTCAAAAATCCCACTTACACATACCGTGACGTGTTACTTGGAAAAATCGAATCGGACGCTCGATACGATTCCGAATCAAGGTGAATTGGTTCAAGTTGTCGGCAATGCAAATCTTTCGACTGGCGGAAAGGCAATCGATGTAACGGACCAGGTTCATCCGACCATTAAGAATATGACTGTTGCAGCTGCGAAAGCGATCGGTTTGGATATCGCCGGAATAGATTTTATTTGTGAGGATATATCAAAACCGATTGAACATTCAAAGACTGCAATTATTGAAGTGAATGCTGCACCGGGAATTCGAATGCATCATTATCCGAGTGAAGGGAAAAAAAGGGATGTAGGCAAAGCCATTGTCGATTATTTATTTCCGACCAGGGAAGAGGCGGCTATACCGATCATTGCAGTGACCGGAACAAATGGCAAGACGACAACAACCAGATTGATTCATTATTTTCTTACTAATGAAAAAACAAAAGTTGGGATGACAAATTCTGATGGAGTATATATCGGCGATGAGGTATTGGATCACGGTGACTGCAGTGGCCCTGTCAGTGCAAGAATGGTATTGGCCCATCCTGAAGTCGATATTGCCGTATTGGAAACGGCCCGGGGCGGGATTCTGCGTGAAGGTCTTGCTTTTCGTAAATGTGATGTGGGGATCATCACCAATGTAAGTGAGGATCACCTCGGCCGTGATGGAATCGATACATTGGATGATCTCATTAAATTAAAGAGGCTGGTAGCTGAAGTCGTAATGAAAACAGGCTATTGTGTACTGAATGCAGATGATCCGAATGTAGCTGCCATGAACGCTTATACAGATGGGGAGGTCATTTACACCTCTACAGATGCCACCCAGCCTCACGTGAAAGCTGCGATAGATAAGGGATGTAAAGTTTGGTACGTCAATGAAAACGGCGTCATTTGTCATTCAGCTGATGGAGTCATCCATCCATTTATGGATTGCACGATGGTTCCAATTACGATCTCCGGCATGGCACGTCATAATATCGCCAATTTACTTCAGGCGTTAGCCGCAGCCGAAACACAAGGCATTTCCATGGAAGAACTAAGAAGGAAGGCTGCCACATTTATGCCTGATACGAATTTGTCCAAAGGACGGTTCAATTTGAAAAAGTTGAAAGAGCGCACGATCATCATCGACTATGCTCATAATGAAGCGGGATTGAAGGCCATATTCGAAACGGTCAGTGCCTATAACAAAAATCATCTTATCACTGTTTTGGCAGGGCCGGGGGATCGTATTGATGAAGAACTTATCAGACTCTCCAAGGTAGCGGCCATTAATTCCGATCTGTTCATCATTAAAGAAGACGATGATTTGCGGGGGAGGGAGCCGTTAGAAGTAGCCGGGCTGCTTCAGGATGCTGCGGTAGAAGCTGGGTTACAAAAAGATCGGACATTCATCGAACCTAATGAATTGGACGCATTCATAAAAGCCTGGGAGAAATCACAACCGGGTGACCTATTATTGTTCTTTTACACGGATTTCGAATATGTAGAGAGATTTTTCGAAAAGGTTTCTACAAATCCGTTGCCGAAGAAATAAAACAAAGTGATCTCACCCAGGAAATCGCTTCACTTTCCAGCGTAAGTGGAAAATGAATGTAAGAAAAAAGCTAATCCAAATGGATTAGCTTTTTTTCATGACCGTTTCATTTGCAGCCGGGACAGCGGCATGGTCTTTTTTATATATTCGCTTAAGCACGATTGACTGAACAATCATGAATATACCTCCGATAGACCAATATAGTGGCAATGCAGCAGGAGCAGAGAAAGAAATGAATAAAATCATTGCTGGTGAGAGCAAGCTCATCATCTTCATTTGTTTCTGCTGTTCTTCCGGCATTTGTCTCACGGAAATGGCCGATTGGAAGTAATAAATGACACCAGCGATTATCGCCATGGCAATATTCGGCTGACCTAGGCTGTACCAAAGGAAACTATGGGTCGCAATTTCATGGGAACCTTGAATCGCATAATAAAAGCCCATTAGGATCGGCATTTGAATTAAGAGCGGCAGACAGCCCATGTTTAAAGGGTTGACTCCATGTTTTTGGTAAAGCTGCATCATTTCCTGCTGAAGGGCCTTTTGTTTAGCAGGATCTTTCGTCTCTTTGATTTTCTGCTGGATTGCTGTCATTTCCGGTTTCAGGCCATTCATCTTCGTCTTCATGCTAAGCTGTGTTTTGTATTGTTTGGCAGTCAGTGGTAGCAAAACAAGGCGAATCAAAAATGTCATCATGATGATGCTTAAACCATAGTTGCCATTAAATAAACCAGCATTGAATTCCAGCATTTTTGTCATGGGGTTAACCAATGCTGTATGAAATGGTCCGCTCGTTGCTGCTGAGCAACCAGTCAAAAGGGTCGTTGCCAAAAATAGGACGGCAATTAAAAACATGTTTTTCTTCTTCAATATAATTTCCTCCTCGAATTGTTAATGTTTAAACAACTAGAAGGAGGCTTGGCTCATCGGAATCATCTGGTGAATCTTTTTGCCGGATAAAGGTGAAAAAGCGCTGTGCACCGCGCCAATCAAAGGTGCTGCCTGTATGAACAGGGGATTTACTTTTATCTGTATGAACGGAAGCTTGATATTTGTCATTCAAGAGCGATTGCTTTTTATTTAAGAAGTAAAACGCGGCCAGTGGAAAGACAAAGGTAAATAAGTAACCTGCCCATACCGCATGGCGAACGGTTTGATAATCGAATTCTAATAATAATTCCCACATAGGAATCCCTCGTTTTTTCTAAGATAAGAAAATTTGTCCAAAAATGATTTAGGGCCTGATATGACTTTTGACCACATTTAAATCATTACCAACACTATATCAATTCTAGGGCAAGAAAGCTAAAAAATATAGGGGTTTTTTCAAAAAATAAACAGGGAATATTTTCTGATGCATCAATTTCAAAAATAGATCAAATGGAAATCAAATTCGAGACCGTTCAGAGCAAAGGTTGCACAAATGGTCATTCGTCTACATACGGATAAATGGAAGTTCAAATTATGAGGTGAAAAGGTATGAAACCATAGGATTCATTCAATCAACAGAACGACCATAACGGTAATGAACGAAATGCACATCTCCGAAATATGGGCAATCATTTCATGGAGGGGGCCAGCCACCGCCTCGGCCGCCGCACGGAGGAGGACTGCCTCATATAGCTCCGCCATTATTCACTCCACAACTTCATGAAGGAATGTATAAGGCAATGGACACTGGGTCAATGAAAGGGTGCTTATACAAACATACGTATATTTGGCTTAAGAATGGCCGTTCATTTTGGTTTTACCCAACATATGTCGGATATAATTCAGTGGCAGGTTATCGTTGGAGACGAAGTCAACAGCGATGGGCCTATTATGGGACGGACGCGCATGAAATACAATACTTTCATTGTTATTAAAAAACAAAAAACAATCCGCATTTGCGGATTGTTCAGAATGTAGACAAACTCGATTAAAACCGAGTTTGTCTACATTTTTTTGCTTGTACAAATTTGGACATTGATTGGAACGTAGGGCACTCGCTTTCCGCGGTCGGTCCGGACTCGGCGCATTTGCGCCTGTGGGGTCTCCCTTGGACTCGCTATTCCCGCAGGAGTCTCACACACCCGCAATCAACTATGTTTTTGCCTAAAGTCTTTTGTTCTTAACCTTTAATCAAAATTTCAAAGGGAATTTTAAAAGGGATTCGGAATGGTCTCACCCTGAACCGTGTAAAGAACTAGTTATCACTTATCATTCAAAGTTTCAATCCAAAAAATAATCTGGAAAATCGGAAATGATCCCATCTACCTGCATCATTTTGAACATATGTATTTGTTTTTTATTGTTGACGGTCCATGTAAATACTTTCATCCCGTGCTTTTGGATTCGCCTTTGCAGCTTCGTATTCAAAATCGTTTGTTTTGGATTCAAAAATGACGCGAACTCGGCAATCTCTTTTATTTTTTGGTCATTGATTCGCCGTTTTATCAAAACGCCCACTTGTATGTCCGGCATTAATTGATGAAACCTTTTCATGGATTCCATATCGAACGAATGAACCATTATCTTATTTTTACTTGTTGAACATTCTTGGAATTTACCTAATTCTTCGGCAAGTTTCTCTTCTATGCCGGGATAAGCAGAGGGATGTTTCAACTCGACTAAAATTCCGACCTCAGACCCGAAATTCTCCAATACCTCACTTAGTAAAGGTATCCTTTCGTTTTTATAGCGAGAATGATACCAGCTTCCTGCATCCAGTTCCTTTAATTCGGCTGCCGTGTAATCACGGAGGTTCCCTTTGCCGTTTGTGGTTCGATCCAAGGTGGGATCATGATGAACCACAAGGACATCATCTTTACTGAGGTGGATATCCACTTCTAGGAAATCAGCACCCAATTCAATGGCTTTTTTATAAGATGCCATTGTATTCTCGGGGCAATATCCAGATGCACCTCGATGTCCAATTTTAATGGGGGAATGCTGCTTTATTAAGCTTTCAGGGAAATCACTTTTTGATCTTTTAGCGTAGAGAGCGAACAGGACAAGCATGGTTATCACAATAATAAGAAAAAATGCGGTCATCTTTCACACTCCTATCAGGCATAATGATTAAAAGTTAGCAGGACAGTCTCATTTCATAATATTACATGTTAGGCAGGAAAAAATCATGTTTTACACAATGTTATAATCCGACTTAAAGGATTTATTGGAAAGGTATGGAATACATATAATTTAAGTATCAATAAGGAGGGAAAGCAGATGGAATTGCAGGTGAAACCGAAGTCTAAAAAATGGAAGGGGAATTTTGGTTTATATTTTTCCCTTCCCATTCTCTCTTGGGCGTTTTACGATTTTGCCAATACGATTTTTTCTTCTAATATCAATACGATTTTCTTTCCATTCTTCCTCCAGGAACAGATTGGGGAAAATGCCGTTCTTGATCAGATTGCGAGTACCTTCATCTCCTACGCTAATGCGATTGCCAGTTTGTTTCTCGTTTTGTTTTCCCCGCTGTTCGGTGTCATGATCGATCGAACGGGAAAAATGAAAAAATACATTATGATTTTCACACTCATTTCTGTTGTATGTACATTTTTAATGGGGGTATTCGGGGGGAAGCCGTTGGATGGAAAGATTCTGGGCATTCCCGTTTCCTTGGCGATCGTCATTCTTTTATTTGTGATAGCAAAGTTTTTCTATCATTCGAGTCTGGTTTTCTATGATACGATGATGAGTGATTTAGGCACGAAACAGCAATTGCCGCTAATATCAGGGTTTGGCGTGGCGGTAGGCTACCTTGGAACGTTAGTGGGACTGTCAATCTATCCATTCATAAGTAAAGGGAGTTCACATGAAGCCTTCATACCCACGGCCATTTTATTTCTGGTTTTTTCCCTTCCCTTATTCTTTTTTTTAAAAGAATCTCCAAAACAGCAAAAAGCGAAAGAACCTTTTTTATCAGGTTATAAGGAAATTAAATCAACATTTAAAGAGATGCGCTCCTACCGATCGGTTTTTACATTCATGATTGCTTATTTCTTTTTAAATGATGCAATTGCGACCACTATCGGCATGATGGCCGTATACGCCAAGACTGTTGTTGGATTTTCCTCCAGCGGATTCATTTTGCTATACCTGGTATCGACAGTATCGAGCATTGCCGGATCGTTTCTGTTTGGATACGTCACGCAGTCGAAGGGACCGCGGCTGGCTGTGACATATGTGGGAGTTCTGCTCTTGGTCGCATTATTTATAGCGGTCTTCGCACAAACCGCCCTTTGGTTCTGGGTTGCAGGGAGTATGTTCGGCATTTCGCTAGGTTCGATGTGGGTGACATCACGGACGTATATCATTGAATTGACTCCGGATGAGAAGAGGGGGCAATTTTTTGGACTATTTGCATTCTCTGGAAAAGTCTCTTCAATAATCGGTCCGCTATTATATGGAACGATAACATTGATATTCCATGACCTCGGTACATTGGCGAGCCGGATGGCATTAGGGTCATTGATCATCATGGCGATAATAGGTCTTGGCTTTCTTTTGAAATTGAAGGGATTGGAAGAAGTGAAATAAGAAAAAGGGACTGGAGCCGGCCTTAATGCCGTATCCAGTCCCTTGCTTAAACGTTATACCAAAATCAAGGTGACATCGACGTTTCCGCGTGTTGCTTTTGAATAGGGGCAGGTCATGTGTGCTTTTTTGGCGAACTCTTCGGCTTCTTCCCTGCTTAGGTCGGGAATCGAAACATCCAACCTTACAGCCAATTTAAAACCGCCATCTTCCTCATCTTTACCGATCGTTACATTTGCCGTCACGGACGTATCGACCTTTTTCTTTTCTTTTTGCAGTACAAGATTCAAGGCACTGTCAAAACATGCCGCGTAACCGGCTGCGAATAACTGTTCAGGGTTTGTGGCGCGCTCACCGGAACCACCTAATTCCTTCGGTGACCTCACATCGAAATCCAGAATCCCGTCCTCTGATTTAATATGTCCTTCACGACCACCGTGTACGGTAACTGTAGCTGTATATAATGGTTTCAATGAAAACAACTCCTTTATTCATTCTTACTATCATTACTTCCCTGCTGTAAGTCTTGTTAAACAAAATGAAAGTGAGTATTGTTTGAAAATGGTATTAAATTGGAAGATATTGTTTTATAATGTACTGTATTAGGAGATGTAATACACCCATTGCAGGGAGGGTTCATGATGTTTGAATTGGATGTTCAAAGTGGAAAGCCGGTATATGAGCAATTGATGGATAAGTTAAAGGAACTAATGATCAATGAAGTTTTACAGGAACATAATCAGCTCCCATCCATCCGAATATTGGCTCAGGAATTGACCATCAATCCAAATACGATCCAGAAAGCTTACAAGCAGCTAGAGTCTGACGGGTTTATATATACCTTACCAGGCAAGGGGAATTTCGTGGCACCTCCTAGATCCTTCAAAAATTCATTGAAAGAAGAAGAGATCAGAAACGAGCTTTCAAAGGTACTCGCTGAAGCTCTGTATATCGGAATCGATAAACATGAAATTTATAGAATAATAAAGGAAATCAGTCCGTTGGCAAAGGGGGGGGATTCATGATTGAAATAAAACAGGTGAGTAAATTATATGAAGGAAAAGAAGCAATCAAAAACGTCACCTTGGTTATATCAAAAGGCTCCATATTCGGGTTATTAGGTTCAAATGGGGCGGGAAAAACGACTCTATTAAAAATGCTTTCAGGCAACCTGATACAGGATGCAGGTGAAGTTCTTATTGATGGATCATATGTGTTTGAAAACCGTGAAGTGAAAAATCGTTGTTTCTTCCTTCCTGACACGCCTTATTTCCTGGCTAACTATACGATCACGCAAATGGCAGGTTTTTATAGCCATATTTATAGCGAGTGGAATCAAGAACGTTTCTATCAATTACAGGAAGTATTCCCGATACCCGTCCAAAATAAAATACATAAACTATCGAAGGGGATGCAGAGACAGGTTGCTTTTTGGCTAGCACTCTCGACGATGCCGGAAGTTCTAATATTGGATGAACCGTTTGATGGATTAGATCCGGTCATGCGAAAAAATGTGAGACAGTTGTTGATTCAGGATGTTTCGGAAAGGGATATGACGATTTTACTATCGTCCCATAATCTCCGGGAAATTGAAGATTTAGCCGATCATGTAGGGATTTTGCATAAGGGTGAGCTTGTTATCCAAAAGGTTTTGAATGACTTGAAAGCTGATGTACATAAAGTGCAAATTGCCTTTAAGCACAAAATTCCCCATGGTTTATACCGCGGAATTCAAATCCTTAACAAGGAAAGACGCGGCAGCGTGATCGTTTGTATCGTTAAAGGTAGTGAATCCATGATTAAATCGCATTTTAATCAGTTTCAGCCAGAAATATTAGATATTCTCCCACTTACTCTTGAGGAGATATTCATTTATGAAATGGGGGATATCGGTTATGTCATCCAGAATAACCTGGATTAATAGGGAACTGATTATCTATATTTTCAGAAGTACTGGCTGGATTGGTTTCCTATATCTTGTAGGCCTCATATTTGCGCTGCCTTTGGAAATGTTAGCGATTATCTTGAATGGGAACAATGAATATGTGGAATTCGAAAACCTTTTTTCCTGTCAGCAGATGATACAGTTTGTTTTGGTCATCGTTATTCCAGTATTACTTGCCATCTTCCTTTTTCGGTTTTTACAAATGAAACAAGCCTCAGACTTCATTCATAGTTTACCGATTACGAGACGCAGCATCTACGTACATATGATTGGAACGGGAATTGGCTTCATGGGTTTGCCGATTTTACTTACAGGTTCAATATTGATATTATTTCACTCGGCAATTGATATAGAACGGCTATATACCACGACGGATATATGGTCTTGGATGGGGACTACATTTATTTTGGAAGCTTTGATCTTTTCTGTTGCCGTTTTACTTGGAATGGTTACGGGATTATCAGCCTTTCAAGGAGTGCTGACCTATATTTTTCTTACTTTGCCGGTGGGGCTTTTTGTTTTGTTTGCAGCCAATGTGAAATTTTTGATAGCAGGATTTTCTGCTGATTATTATCTAAGTGCCAATATGAATGGCATATCCCCATTATTAGCAGCAACGGAGATGGAAAAAATCACTTTCTTCTCTATTAATACATTAATTTATAGTATATTAACCTTTCTTTTTCTGATCAGCTCTCTTTTTCTCTATGAGAGGAGAAAGCTGGAGCATGTGTCTCAGGCATTTGTTTACCCGAAGATTAAGCCATTGTTTAAATTCGGCCTGACATTATGCATGATGCTGTTTACAGGGCTTTATTTTAGCGAAACGACAGGTGAACCTGGGTGGATTTTTTTCGGATATACCGTCGGTTCTTTGCTTGGATATTATTTAGGGGAAATCGTCCTGCAAAAGACTTGGCGAATACGGGTCAACCTGAAAGGTTATGTAGCATTTATAGCGGCTGTCATTGTGCTGGCACTCATTATAAAAATAGATCCCCTTCAGTATAAGACCAAGATTCCTGATGAAAAGATGATTAGCCAAATTTATATTGGGGATTCTCCTTTATTTTTTGAAGGCGATGACACGTCGGATAATGCTTCTAATTATCTTAAAGAGAAGGAAAATATTGAAGCGATCAGGTTATTGCATCAGGAAATCATCGATAAGGGTAAAAAGGTTTCCATTGGTGAATGGAATGATGGTCAATCTGTATTTCTGATGTATGAACTCAAGAATGGAAAACGGTTAGCAAGAGAGTATCATTTGCAGAATTACGACTCATACATGCCACTATTGGCAAAAATATATGAGTCGAATGAATATAAAAAAATGGTTAATCAGGTATTGAATGTTTCCGCTGAAGACGTTTCTAAAATCAAGATAACGGCAAGCGGCCAAGTGGACAAATCCATAACGATCACGGACCGTCAACAGCTGGAAGCTGCAGTGAAGGCATTGTCGGAGGATCTGAATAATCAATCGTTCGCGCAAATGACTTCTTCTTTTGGTGATTATGCCTCCATAGAGATACTTTTGAAAAATAACAAAACCATTTATATGAATTGGGACTTTTCATATACTCAGTTTTCAGAATGGATGGTAAGTACCGGACAATCGGAACAAGCGCGGTTAATGGCTGATGATATTTCTTATATCCTGGTTGCAAAGTCCGATTCGAAAATTTATCTCACGAATTCTGAAAGTGAACTTGCACAGCAGATTGAACAACAGCCAAATCGCTTGAAAATTAAGACCGCTTCTGAAATCGAGACAGCCATTGATAATGCCCAAATTGATTGGAACGGAGAGTATTCAGCTGCCTTTTATTATAAAGAAAGCAGAGATGTGGACATCAAGAGTTTTTCTGGCGAACATGTTCCCGATTTCATTTTGGATCATTTTAATGAAAAATAACGTGAATATTTCGCATGTACACATAAAGGAAAGGATGCCGCCCAATATGGGCGGCATCCTTTTGCATTGCCTATCAATTATGTTTGTGTATCTATGCTTTAGAGTTTTACGACGTTTTTAGCTTGTGGTCCGCGGTTTCCTTCTTCGATCTCAAATTCAACCTCTTGACCTTCATCAAGGCTTTTGAAACCTTCTCCTTGAATGGCGGAAAAATGTACGAAAACATCATCTCCGTTTGGTACTTCGATGAAACCAAATCCTTTGTCACTATTGAACCATTTCACTTTACCTGTTACTGTCATTCGATGAATCCTCCTAAAAAGTTAAAAAATATTAATGGTGATGATTTTACCTAGAGGGAAAAATCAATTTCACACATTATCCAGCACCCTCATTCAAGTTAAAATTATCATACGACGATGCTTGATAATATGTGAAAGCCTACAGGAAAAATTACCACAATAACCTCTGGAGTAATTTCCAGTTTTTTAGTATATACCCACCTTTATAAAGGATAAAACAAATGGAAGTAATTTATACACTCCCATTTGGGGAAAATAATATTAGACAGGTTTTATATGGGGAAATATAACGATATTGTCGCGCGGGATTTTTCTTGATTGAAATTTGACTTGGGATTCCATGTCAAATATGAAATGGCTTTATGGTGAAAACAGGAAAACAAGTTGGCATTAAAGTTTTCTGCGAAAATAATCGGGTATAGGATAAGAAAGAAAGGACTGATGAAAAATGAAGAAATTATTAAAAAGAGCTCTCATTTTTGCTGCTCCAATCATATTCAAGGAAGTAAAAAAACGCTGGAAGAACAAGCGGAATCAAAAATCGTTAAAAACTGCAAGGTAAATAAATAAACCATGAATAAATGAACGGTAATCATATGGATCAAGATAAGGGGCGCTGATTAAGCGTCCTTTGTTTTGCATCTTAATAAATCCCCTATTGGTGTTTCATTCACCTCTACATCTTTCCTTCATATCGTGTTAAAATAGAAAGGTTGATTGAAATGAATGCTGAGTAGCCAATGCTTAAGCCTTATGATATATTTCTTCTTACATATATTGTGTATGATCAGGATTTTTGCATACAAAGAAAGGTTGCCATTCCAATGTAAAAAATACAGTAAACCTCCTATAAATTTTTTTATTGATGACTCCAATAATGAAAGGAACATATTATGACTAATTTAAAAGACGAGGTTCAATCCCGACGGACCTTCGCAATCATCTCTCACCCGGATGCAGGGAAAACGACTTTGACAGAAAAATTACTGCTGTTTGGCGGCGCGATCCGCGATGCCGGAACAGTTAAAGCTAGAAAAACAGGGAAGTATGCAACCAGTGACTGGATGGAAATTGAAAAGCAACGGGGAATTTCCGTTACATCCTCAGTCATGCAATTCGATTATGATGACTTCCGTGTCAATATTCTCGATACACCGGGCCACCAAGATTTCAGTGAAGACACATATCGTACACTGATGGCTGTTGATAGCGCCGTGATGATCATCGACTCGGCAAAAGGTATCGAGGATCAAACGGTTAAATTATTCAAAGTATGCCGGATGAGGGGTATACCGATTTTCACTTTTATCAATAAAATGGACCGACAAGGTAAAACGCCGCTGGAATTGCTTGCCGAACTTGAAGAGGTATTAGGAATAGAAACATATCCAATGAACTGGCCGATCGGGATGGGAAAAGACTTCGTGGGCATTTACGACAGGTTCAACAATCGGATTGAACAGTTCAAAACTGAAGGGGAAGAGCGTTTCCTTCCGTTGAATGAAGATGGTGAACTCGAAGTGGATCATAAACTTAAGGATTCCCAGTTATATGAGCAAACTTTGGAAGAAATCATGCTGTTGACGGAAGCGGGTAACCAATTCTCTGAAGAAAACATTGCGAATGGAAAACTTAGTCCTGTATTTTTCGGAAGTGCTTTAACGACATTCGGTGTTCAGACGTTTTTGGATGCTTATCTGAAGTTTGCACCAGCTCCACAAGCACGGATGACAACATCAGGTGAAATGGATCCTGTCAGCAATGATTTTTCCGGTTTCATTTTCAAGATCCAGGCGAACATGAACCCAAAACACCGTGACCGAATCGCCTTCCTTCGCATTTGCTCCGGTAAATTCGAGCGTGGAATGAGCGTCAACTTGAGCAGGACAGGGAAACCGATCAACCTTTCTTCCTCCACCCAATTTATGGCTGATGATCGAAACACTGTAAATGAAGCGGTAAGCGGAGATATCATCGGTTTATATGATACTGGTAATTATCAAATTGGCGATACAATTACCACAAGCAAAGACATGTTTCAGTTTGAAAGGCTGCCTCAGTTTACGCCGGAACTATTCATGAGGGTAACAGCTAAAAACGTCATGAAACAGAAACATTTCCATAAGGGTATTAACCAACTTGTACAAGAAGGGGCAATTCAGCTCTTTAAAACGGTTAGGATGGAAGAATATCTGCTTGGTGCGGTTGGGCAGCTTCAATTTGAAGTATTCGAGCATCGAATGAGGAACGAGTACAATGTTGAAGTCGTGATGGAGCGTATGGGCAGCAAGATTACACGCTGGGCTGAAGATGAAAAGCTTGATGAAAACCTTCATAGCTCGAGAAGCATCCTTGTTAAGGACCGGTTTGATAAATATGCATTCTTATTTGAAAATGAGTTTGCACTTCGTTGGTTCCAAGATAAAAATCCTGACGTGGAATTATATAATCCAATGGATTTGAAATAAAGAAGAAAGCCCGTGTTTTATACACGGGCTTTCAGTTTATAGACAAAAGGGGTTCGGAATTAAAAAATTCTGAACCCCTTTTGAAATTCCCTTTGAATTTTCGCCTAAAGTTAAGAGGTTGCGGCTCTACGAGCCCACATGTTAGGCCATTTTTGGACCTCGCCATGTCCAATTGGCCATCTTCTTTAAATTAATGGCAGCGAAAGTAAGCATCGCCTGCATTGACAATTTTTTAAGTCCCCTTAAAGTAGTCCAACGCATACCATGCTTTTCTTTTGCATCTGCGAATACACGCTCAATCGTTTCATTACGTTTTGATACTTCTATTTTAAGACAAAAATGACTCTAGGCAAAAGTGTTCTGTCTAAAAGGTAAGAAAAAGTTGATTGGAGCGGGTGTTCGAGACTCCTGCGGGAAAAGCGCGTCTAGGGGAGACCCCGCAGGCGAAAGCCGAGGAGGCTCCCCGACCGCCCGCGGAAAGCGAGTGCCTGTAGTGGAAATCAACGTCCAAATTGTACAGGCCATAAAAATAGACAAACTCGATTTTCATCGAGTTTGTCTACAGTCTGAAAGCCCGTGTTTTATACACGGGCTTTTTCCTTTATCTGGGGTATTGTTTAAATATCGAAAGGTTTTTTTGATAGTACCTTAAACATGTTTCCATACTAGGGAAAATGACGACCCTTTTTGGTCAAAAAGTCTAGATAGGGTAGAAGATTCTTGAGTACTCTCTTTATTACTTTGTTGTTTTGAAATCTGTTGAAAATGCGTGTATTTTAATCATTCCTCCTGTTTTAAACATGTCGATTTTAGATATACGGAAACATGGAGATAGAAGATGGTATACAGCTGTATTTTTGAAAATTAAATAGTAACTAATTGGAAAGGTTAAATAAGAAAATCATAGTAACTTCGAGCATTGTAAGAATTGCTGGGATATTCCGCTAAACTTCTTATGAACCGCATAATACTAATAGAAAACTTGTGGATTTAACCTTGGTGCAGGAGGAGTATGGGCAAAAATTACTTATATTGAACTATCGAGGTAAGTTGGGTTCAGACATTAAAGGGGAATAATTAATTTATATCCAAGCCTACGAAGGTATAGTCTGTTTTATTATTTGGAAAATATTGCGGTTGAATCAGTGTTTTTAAGGATACATTAGCAAATGGTTAGGTTATATATATCTTCTCTTAATTGATTTAAATCACTTGGCTACCTTTTTGAACTTGATACAGTACAGAATAATTGTGTGATGTAAGCAAAATGAACATAATTAACATAAAAGTATCCCTTAAAATTAATAGAGTTTTTAGACCAAAGAGGTGTGTAGAAGTGAAGAAAGGTAAATGGAGTCTACAGTTTACTATTATGATACTGGTGTGTGGGGTGGTAGCCCTCTCATTATTCATTACAGATATTCTCATTAGCCAAACAGTTGCAGATACTATAGAAAAGAGCCAGACTGAAAAAGCAGTAAACGTGGCACGCATGGCAGCACAAACCCCGCTTGTAATCGAAGCGTTAAGTGGAAGTGAAAACAATCAGGAAGTTCAGCAATTTACCAATAGGATTAAAAAATCGACAGATGTAGAATTTGTAGTAATAATCGATAATAATGGAATCCGGAAAACTCACCCCGATCCAAGTAAAATAGGGAAAAAATTTGTTGGAGGGGATGAGAAAGATGTATTACGAGGTAGAGAGCACATCTCTATTTCCAAAGGAACTTTAGGCAGGTCTTTGCGTTCTTTCACCCCTGTTTATGATTCAGAGGATAATCAAATTGGAGCCGTGGTGGTCGGTATTTCCCTTCAAAAAGTTAATGATGCTGTTTTAAAAAGCCGTCTTAATATTTATGTAGGAACCGTTTTTGGAATATTGACCGGAATTGCCGGCGCAATACTTTTGGCAAGGTATATTAAGAAAATATTATTTGGGCTGGAACCTTTTGCTATTGCGAAGGTTCTAAAAGAGCGAAATGCCATTTTACAATCAGTTCGAGAGGGGATCATAGCGGTAGATCAGAGTTCAACCATTACCCTCGTAAACAAAGCAGCTTTAAAGATATTTCAGAAAGCGGGCATTAATGAAAATCCAACGGGTAAAAAGGTAACTAGTTATATGCCTGACTCAAACCTGGATAGAATCCTGGAGACCGGAATAGTCGAATTAGATAAAGAGCAGGATTTAAAAGATAGTGTCTTACTAGTGAATAGGGTACCGGTATTTGTGAAGGATGAAATCGTAGGGGCCGTGGCTACATTTCGTGATAAAACAGAAATACATCTGCTGGCGGAACAGCTGACTGGAGTCCGCTTATATGCTGAATCGTTAAGGGCCCAGTCGCACGAATTCATGAACAAACTTCATGTAATACTTGGTATGGTGCATATGCATTATTATGATCAGCTTGCAGCATATATTAGTGATCTTGTTGACCACAGAGAAAACGAGATTGGCTTTATTACCAAAACCGTTAAAGATCCAGTACTAGCCGGTTTTTTAATTGGAAAACTAAGTTATGCAAGGGAAGCAGGTGCTAAGCTGGCATTATCCTCTGACTTTCAATTGCCCGAACCAGAAAATGCAGCTATTACTCATGAGCTAATTACGATAATAGGAAATTTGATTGACAATGCTATAGAAGCAGTAGAAAAAAGGCCCGTTAAACGAATTGAATTAAAGTTTGATTATGCAGATGATATTTTAACTATTGAAGTTCATGATACTGGACAGGGAATATCTGATGCCAATCTTAATCATATCCTTCAAAAAGGATATACAACGAAAGGAGAGGACAGGGGGATTGGTTTATATTTAGTTAAGGCAAGCCTGGATAAGCTAGGAGGAGATCTCAATATTAGTTCAAAAGAAGGTCAAGAAACAACGTTTGTGGTTTATATACCATACAAAGCAAGGATGATGTAGGATGATTAAGGTAATGATCGTAGAAGATGACCCGATGGTTGCAGAGTTCAATAAGCGCTATTTGAATCAAGTCGATGGCTACGAATTAGCTGCTGTCTGTTCCTCAGTGGATCAAGCTCTGAATGTATTGGAAGTTCAAAGAATAGGGTTAGTTCTATTAGACATTTTCATGCCTGGGAAAAATGGACTCGATTTACTCTCGCAAATTCGAGAAAGTGAAAAAGAGATAGATGTTATTGTCATTTCTGCTGCGTCGGACATTGAGAGGATTCAGAAAGCATTAAGACTAGGTGCTGTTGATTATTTAATTAAGCCGTTTGAATTTGACCGTTTTAACGCGGCCTTATCAGCATATCGGAACAAATCAGATTTTATTCAAGATAAAAATATGCTAAATCAAGAAGAATTGGATTATCGAATTTTGCATCAAGAAGAAATTCATTTACCAGAGGAATTACCGAAAGGATTAGCACAAGATACCTTAAAGATTATATGGAATGTGATACAGGTATTTAAAAATTCTCCCTTTTCAACAGAGGAAGTCGTAAATGTGGCGGGTATATCCAGGGTATCAGTAAGGAAATATTTAAAATTCATGAAGGATATCGGTGTCCTTGATGTTAAGGTAATCTATGGAACGGTAGGCCGACCAGTCTCCCAACACAAATTTAATGATGAAAAGAGCCATATTATTCAACGTTATCTGTAAGCAGCCAAAGTGCTGCTTACTTTTTTTAATTACATAATACTAAAATTAGTTAAATAAGCTAGTGTCCTCCGTAAATGACTACTAAGATATAGTCTGGCGATTGAGTTATTTATAAATTTTTCACAAGATTGAACAAATAATCAGTAATGAGGAAATATTATTTTTGTGCTGTATATTTATTTTCCTTTTTACAGTTTTCTTTTAGTAATTACACTTCCCCAGGGAAGAATATACTCTATTGCCTGGTAATGATCATTTTTAAATATACATTTTTAGGAAGAGGGAACGTCTATGACAGCTTATGAAAAGACAAAAACGGGTTTGGTTACAACTTTAAGAGGAAAAGGTGTTCTGTCAAACCCATTTATTAATAAAGGGGTCGCTTTCACTAAGGAAGAAAGAAAGGAGCTAGGATTGGTAGGCTTGCTACCATCCCAGGTGCTTACTCTTGAGGAACAAGTAAAAAGAGCTTATGAACAATTCTCCACTCAACCGAGCAATATTCGGAAGAATGGAATGTTATATGATTTATTTAATAGGAATGTGGTCCTGTTTTACCGTCTACTTAAAGAACATCTAAGTGAAATACTGCCGATCATTTACACACCTACTGTAGGAGAGGCTATTCAACAGTACTCCCAGGAATATCACCGTCCAGGAGGTCTTTACCTATCTATTGATAATATGGAGGGAATGGCAGATGCATTTAATAACCTGGACCTTTCATCTGATGATATCGATTTAATAGTTGTTACAGATTCTGAAAGTATTCTTGGAATCGGAGATCAGGGAGTTGGTGGAATTAACATAGCCATTGGCAAATTGGCAGTCTACACAGCAGCTGCGGGAATTGATCCAAGCAGGGTGCTGCCTATTGTCCTGGATGTTGGGACAGACAATGAAAGCCTGATTAGTGATCCACTGTATATTGGTAACAGGTTTGGGCGTGTTCGCGGTGATGAATACACCGAATTCATTGATTTATTTGTTAAAATGTCTCAAGCCTTCTTCCCAAGGGCATTACTTCACTGGGAAGACTTAGGAAATATAAATGCACGAAATATAATCGATAATTATGGCGAGAAAATTCTCACTTTTAATGATGATATACAAGGTACAGGTGCAGTAACACTAGCCGCCGTAATGTCTGCCTTACAAGTAACTGGTGTTCCTTTAAAGGAACAAAGGGTGGTTGTTTTTGGTCCAGGTGCAGCAGGAATCGGTAATGCTGATCAAATGGTTGAAGCCATGATCCTAGATGGCGTTTCCAGAGAAGAGGCATATGGTAACTTTTGGGCCGTCGATTATCGTGGATTGTTGATAGATGACATTCCAGATGTTTTGAAATTCCAAAAGTCGTATTGCCGGAAAGCTGAGGAAGTCGAGGACTGGGAGCGGAATGAAGTCGGAATTATTCCATTATTAGAGGTAATAAAAAAGGTTAAACCAACCATCTTAATCGGCACTTCTGGTCAAACAGGGGCTTTCTCAGAAGAAGTTGTAAAAGAAATGGCAAAGCACGTGGAACATCCTATAATTATGCCGATGTCAAATCCGACTTCCTTAGCGGAAGCTGTTCCTGAAGACCTGATAAAGTGGACTCAAGGTAAAGCCTTAATAGCGACAGGAAGCCCGTTTGATGATGTTGACTATAATGATGTGATTTATTCAATCGGACAATCTAATAATGCATATATTTTCCCAGGACTTGGACTTGGTGCAATTGTCGCAGAAGCAACAAAAGTCTCTAAGGGAATGCTTGCAGCAGCCTCATCTGCTGTTTCAAGATTATCGGATAGCAGTAAGCCTGGTGCTTCTTTACTCCCTTCAATCAAACAATTGCAAGAGGTTTCTAAATCTGTAGCCATTGAAGTGGCAAAGACTGCCATTGAAGAAGGCATTGCGAAAGCGGATATAACAGATATTGAAAAAGCAATAACAGAATCCATGTGGAAGCCGGAGTACAAAACTATTCGTGGGAAATAAATCCAGATCATTTTGTTGTCTCAAAAGAAAGGGGATCCGTTTTAGGGGAATCTCCGTATAAGTCAGTCATAGTAATCTTTTAAATCGGACAATTTATTTGGAAAGAGAAGTGCATCTCGAGTGAATATTGGGAATATATTTTTAACATTAATACCAATCTTTTTTACAATTATTATTGGTTATTTGGGTGGGTATTTTAAAGTTTTTAATTCAGAATCATCCAAAGGGCTTAACACGTTAGTTACAAAATTTGCATTACCTGCACACTTATTCATTGGGATCACAACAACCTCAAAACAAACCTTAATTAATCAATGGTCATTTTTCTTAACTATGACCATAGGTGTTATTGGCTTTTACATTATCCTTTTAATAGTTGCTCGTTTGGTGTTTAAATTCGATTTAACTAAAGCATCTATGTTTTCATTAAACGCAACTCAGCCAGCCTTTGCTTTTATGGGGATATCTGTATTAGGCAGCTTGTTTGGGGCGCAAGAGATAGCTATACCTATTGCGATTACCGGTATTGTGGTGAATGCCCTTCTGGATCCATTGGCAACAATAGTTGGTACGGTCGGACAATCCGGATTGGGTAAATCTAAAGATGAAAAAACAAACATTCTGGGTATCGTTTTGCATGGTCTTAGCGAACCGCTTGCATGTATTCCCTTACTTGCTGTTGTATTAACACTATTAGGGTTCCAGGCACCGGATATCATAAAAAATGCGCTCGATCAAATTGGGTCAGTGACATCTGGGGTTGCATTATTTGCTGTTGGTGTAACCGTGGGTATCCGTAAGATTAGCTTACGACCAATTGCTTTTGGTATTTCCATTTTAAAAGTTGTGGCTATTCCATTATATATGATTCTGGTTGCTCATCTAATTGGCCTTGATCATGCAGATACAATTAAAGCCATTTTGCTAGTATCATTTCCGGGATCTGCTGTAGCGGCAATGATCTCAACTAGATTTGATTCGTTATCAACTGAAACAGCATCTTCATTTGTAATTAGTACCATTCTATCTTTAATTACATTACCTATCTATATATCCTTGTTAATGTAGCCTTCTAAGTATCCATCCTTCTTGGATGGATACTTTTTAACGGAAGTTTGTGAAATGTTTAACAAACTTATTGTATAACATTAACCTTTTTTTGAAAAGAGGAGATGTTGGCTATTTTTATTTAAGGCTATGTTAAAGGTAAAGGTAAAGGTAAAATAATAAAATAGATAGTTTAAAAGGCGTGGATGGCGTTTTAATAAAGGTATAAGCCCAGGAAAATGCGTCGCAAAAAGTATCAATTGCAAAAATTCGCTATAAATCAAAATAAGGTTATAATAAAAGAATTTGTGTAATTACACATTCGAATGCAGCAGTTGATGAAATTTTAAATCTAAATCTTCGGCGTCCAGGAATCATAGTTAAAAGCCAAATTATCTATGATCAGGAACGGTTACATCGGTATTGGATTAAGACAGGGCCTTATTTGGGGGCAAAGCAAAGAAGAGGACTATATCTTAGGGTATACTAGGCTGAGCCGATACGAAGCAAAGTATGGGTTTTCGTTTTGTGATAAAAAGGAATGAAGAATCGAATTCTACTAAAATAGATTATTATTCCTTTGACAATCACCTGAAACTCCTTTATATTTAGCTAGTAACTTTAGTGCTTAAAAGCGTTTCAGTAATTATGAGGAGTGAAAAGGTCCGATCCTTACCTCAGTGAATACACAACATGAAAGCGGGGAAATACATCATGCGTCTTGAAGATGCAAAGCTAAAACTCTCCTTACCTGAAGCAATCGGGGTTTTGGCAGTTCTTTTCTTAATCATTGCAACTGGCATCATTCATTATGGACTTGCCCCCCATATTCCAATTATAGCGGCAATCCTATTTCTATTTGTTTATGGAAAGTTCAAGAAGCTGCCATTTTCGATTATGGAGGCAGCTATCGTAAAAGGTGCAGGCACTGGTATGGGAGCCATCTATATATTCTTTTTCATTGGAATGCTGATTTCGATCTGGATGGCAAGTGGGACAATCCCTACCATCATGTTCTATGGGTTTGACTGGATTTCTGGTGAATATTTCTATGCAATCACATTTCTGGTGTGTTCGCTAATTGGGCTCTGTATCGGGAGTTCACTTACAACATCAGCAACAATCGGCGTTGCTTTGATAGGGATGGCGGCGGCGATGGATTTATCGTTGGCGATTACAGCAGGTGCTATCATTTCCGGTGCTTTTCTTGGCGATAAAATGTCTCCATTATCCGACTCTACCAACCTTGCATCAGGAACGGTTGGAGCACCATTATTTGAACATATTAATAATATGCTTTGGACTACGATTCCAGGTTTTTTCATATCGCTTATCATCTTTTACTTCCTTTCACCGAATGTCAAAGTTGCTCGCGTTGAGGAAATCGAAGCCATGACCAAAGTCCTGGAAATGGAAACGAATATAAGCATATGGAGTTTGATTCCGTTTGTCATCGTTCTAATCATGGCTTTGAAAAAGGTGTCAGCGATTCCGACATTGTCAGCAGGAATCATTTCGGCGGCTGTCATTGCTTTCATACAAACCCCAAGTTTGACGGTTGCAAAACTAGCGGATATCTTATACGGCGGTTTTGTACTGAAGAGTGGAATGGAACAACTTGACTCAATCCTATCGCGGGGCGGAATTGAAAGTATGATGTTCTCCGTTTCGATGGTGTTGCTGGCATTGGCGATGGGCGGATTATTGTTTGAATTGGGAGTCATACCTTCTATTTTAAATGCAATCCAGGATTCATTGACGAGTGTAGCGAAAGTGATTTCCGCTACTGTATTTGCAGGAATCAGCGTGAATTTCCTAGTGGGTGAACAGTATTTGTCAGTTATACTGCCTGGGAAAGCTTTTCAACAGAAATATGAAGATTTAGGCCTGCAGCCCAAAACGCTTGCGAGGGTACTTGAAGATGCGGGAACAGTTGTGAATCCTTTGGTTCCTTGGGGTGTCTGCGGTGTATTCCTGACACAGGTATTGGGTGTTTCAACCCTTGAATATGCTCCGTTTGCATTTTTCTGCCTACTTTGTCCTTTGCTTAGCCTGATTTCTGGCTTTACTAAAATCGGTATCCATTATAAATGAAAAAACAGGCGGTCGGATTCGACTGCCTGTTTTTTTTGTGATAACTTCCATAACCTTATTGAGAAGGGAAACCCCTGCCATGAACAGAAATGACAGGGGTATTTGATCGTTTATTTTGAAGATGCGATCTCATCTTTTGGGATGGATACGACTTTTTCTTTCTGTTCAAGTAAATTCATTCGCATGACGACATTTTGGAATATGCCCATTGAAAGCATGAGCAGCAGTAAGGAAGATCCTCCATAACTGATGAATGGAAGGGTGATCCCTGTAATAGGGATAAGTCCGGTCACTCCGCCGACGTTGATACCGACTTGAATGCCGATCATGGATGAGATGCCGATCAATAAAAGACTTCCAAATGGATCTTTGCATTTGGCTGAAAGTACAAATCCCCTCAGGACGATAAAACCCAGTGTCAATAGAACGAATCCCACTCCGAATATCCCGAGCTCTTCTGCAATGACGGCCATGATGAAATCAGTATGTGATTCAGGCAGGTACCCGTATTTTTGTACACTGTCACCAAGTCCCACTCCAGTAAGGCCGCCGGATCCTATTGCGAATAAGGAATTCACGAGTTGATACCCGCTTTCTCCTGCCTTTCCGAAAGGGTCTGCAAACCCGGTAAAACGGGATAACTTATTTTCAGAAAGAACGGCTGAGAAATTTCCTGTCACGAGCACCCCCAATGCAAATATGGCAACGAATATCGCAGTGATCAAAGAGAGTTTGAATATACTCTTAAAAGACATCCCGGATGAAATGATCATGGTACTTGAAATCAGGAAAATGACCGCTGCCGTTCCATAATCAGGCTGTATTCCGATTAAAAAGCAGATGAATACCAGAAAGAAAATCGGCGGGATGACGGCTTTATCAATACTATTGATTCGATCCTGCCTTTTTCCGTAAATGGCTGCCAGATAAATGATCATGGCTAACTTGGAAAATTCCGCAGGTTGTATCGATGCTGTCCCTAACTTGAACCAGCTTGTGGCATTTCCTGCTGTATGGCCGAAGACAAACAACAGGAAAAGGATACCGGCCATGCCAAACATCATAGACATCAAGAACATTTTGTTTTTGTACATCTTATAAGGAAGAATCATCGTGACGATCATTGCCACGAATGAAATGAGAAAGGCCGTTTTTTGTTTCTCAAAGAAGTAATCCATGGACTGGCCGTATCGAGCGACAGCAGTGACCATGCTCGAACTGTAAATCATGACTAAACCAAACAAACAGAGTAATACGACAGCGATGAAAATAGGGAAGTCGTATGCTTTAATTATTCTTTTCACTTGTGCGCTCACCTCAAATATGTATGCGCGAAAAAATCGCCTTCTTATATAGTAACGGAAAATCGGTTATATAGATAATAATTTATATTCGATAATATGAATTTATCCTCCATTACCCGGTATTAAACACTAAAACCGATAAACTTGTCTGCCGGATTAGCAGAATTTCGATTCTGATTCTTATATATTACCTTCGATAAAAAAGTGAATATTCCTTTTAATAACGAAAAAAATTTACTATATATTCCATTTTAAAGTGCTATCATGTCTGGAAGTTTACTAGTTAATGGTATTTGCGATGGAGGTGGATTCATGGAGCTTCACCAATTGAGTTGTAAAACGTGATGTGATGCAGTGGCTACTGTAAACTGTAAACGAATTTGTTAGTGTAATTCATCTTAAGGGGAATACACCGATTAAGCGGCAGGGAGTCGGTCAGGAATCTTATGAAGAGAAAGAACCGGTTGTGAAGTTGGTTCCAAGCGATTATATTATACAGGCTGCTTTGTCTCTGGCATTATATAAAGAGGGTTCAGGGGAGAATTTTCGTACGTTTTGTGAAGTATAAGAACGTATATCTGTTCAAGAAAAGTGCTCAGGCGCTCTAATCAATTCTTCCAGGCATCCTAATTTCACTTTTAAAAGGGCGTTTTGAGAGCTGTGCAGCCGATAAGTTTTGCTGCATTTCAGAGGAGGTGTTCCTCCTCGGTCGATCTTTATTTAAAGCATAAAAATGATATGGAGTACCGATAAAAAAAGTTAAAGCAAGGGGAGTAGTTATGGAAGAAATACATGACAAGTTGGAAGTGTTTTCTCCGGTAACAGGTGAGAAGATTGCGGAAATCGTCCCAACACCATTGAATTCGATTCCTCATATATATATGAAATCAAGACATGCGTTCCAATCATGGTCGAATCTTCCCATCAAGGAACGGCTGCACTATTTAAAACGGCTCCGTTTATTGATGGTTGAAAGGATGGATGAAATAGCAGAAGTCATTTCAAAAGATGCGGGAAAAGTGAAAATTGAAGCGCTGGTTGCTGACATCATGCCAACGATCGATGCAATCAAGCATATCGAGAAACATGCAGTAAAAACTCTTTCCGGGCGGAAGGTCACCACTCCACTCTTGTTAATTGGTAAAAAATCTTATGTCCATTATATGCCCCGTGGAACGATTCTCGTCATTTCACCCTGGAATTATCCGCTGCAGCTTTCCATGGTTCCCATTCTTAATGCCCTAGCGGCTGGAAATACTGTCATCGCCAAACCATCAGAGGTAACTCCTTTAGTTGGGGCGTGCATCGAAAATCTGTTTCTTGAAGCTGGTTTCCCAGAAGGAACAATACAGTTTGCCCATGGAGGGAAAGAATTGGGTGCGGCATTAACTGAGCAAAAACCAGATTATATATTTTTTACTGGATCTGTAAGGACCGGAAAAATGATTGGTGAGGTTGCAGCAAGAGACCTGATCCCAACGACTTTGGAGCTTGGCGGTAAGGATCCGATGATCGTTCTGCGTGATGCTAACCTGGAACGGGCTGTGAACGGGGCTCTTTGGGGGGCTTTCACAAATAGTGGGCAGGTGTGCATGAGTGTTGAAAGGGTTTATGTGGAACGTCCTGTTTATAAGGAATTCCTGATGCTTCTTAAAGAAAAAACGAAGTCCATGAGGCAGGGGGTGCAATCGCAGGATGATATCGGATCAATGACTTTCCCTAAACAAGTCGATATTGTGGCTGACCAACTGGAGGATGCACTGAATAAAGGGGCGGTACTTGAAACCGGAACACCTCCGAAAGAGTGGAAAACGGGGCAGACCCATTTCATTCCGCCGACGATTCTTTCCAATGTCGATCATTCCATGAAAATCATGAAAGAAGAAACGTTCGGACCCGTGTTGCCTGTTATGCCTTTCGATACGGAGGAAGAAGTGATCGCCCTGGCAAATGAAAGTGAATATGGACTCAATTCCAGCGTTTGGACAATGGATAGGGAAAAAGCAAGTCGGATTGCATCACGGTTAGTAACCGGTGCGGTGACGATCAATGATGTGCTGATTACGGTTGCTAATCATCATTTACCATTTGGCGGTGCCAAACAAAGTGGGGTTGGCCGCTATCATGGCGAGCATGGATTGAAGATTTTCTGCCATGAAAAAGCAATCATGATCGATAAAGGGAAAAACGATACAGAAATACAATGGTATCCATATGAAGGGAAATACACGAGTTTTTTATCGCTGTTTCAGAACTATTTTTCTGCCAAACCGAACTGGATTCGTTTCGGCAAAGAATATTTATCGTTGATAAAATTATCCAAAAGGACCAGAAAATGAGATCCGTTTATAAAAAAAAGATTGTTATTTTCATAACGAGCGCGTATACTATTAATATACTTAATAACTGATTTTCCTTTTCAAAGGGGAGTAGCGTTAGGGTTCGCCCTAAAACAAAGTCGTCATTACGTGAATGTTAAACATTCATCGGCTTTGTTGACATGATTTCATGTTCAGCAAGACCTTTGCCTATACGGCAGAGGTCTTTTTCTTTTTGCCAATGCCAATAGGAAGGAAATACCACTATTGGAGGTTGAATGGATGGAAGCATCAATGTTATTGGAATATGGCTGGGTCCTACTTATCTTGGTTGGATTAGAAGGGATACTGGCTGCAGATAATGCAGTCGTCATGGCTGTTATGGTTAAGCATTTGCCAAAAGAACAACAGCGGAAAGCCTTGTTTTATGGTCTGATGGGAGCTTTTGTTTTCCGTTTTGCCAGTCTATTCCTTATTTCCTTTCTGGTCGAGGTGTGGCAAGTTCAAGCAATCGGTGCGATTTATTTACTTTTCATCGCTTTTCAGCACATTTACAAAAAATACGCTGGTAAAGGTGAGAAGGAAATCACGAAACCTAAAAAGCAATCCGGCTTCTGGATGACCGTGGTAAAGGTTGAAGCGGCTGATATCGCTTTCGCAATCGATTCCATGTTGGCTGCCGTCGCGCTGGCTGTTACACTTCCTGCAACAGGCTGGATGAAAGTCGGCGGTATTGACGGAGGGCAATTCGCTGTCATGTTCCTCGGCGGCATGATCGGGTTGATCATTATGCGATTTGCAGCAAATGCGTTCGTTAAGCTGCTTCATCGACGTCCTTCTCTTGAAACGGCAGCATTTTTGATTGTGGGTTGGGTTGGTGTGAAATTGGCGGTACACACACTTGCACACCCTTCACTTGCTTTCATTGATCATCATTTCCCTGAATCAACTCTTTGGAAATCGATTTTCTGGACTGTATTGATTGGAATTGCAGCAGGTGCATGGATCATTTCAAGCAAAAAAGAAAAAAAAGAGAAAGAAGAGAAAAAAATACAGGAAGCGTAAAAAACAGGCGTGCTGGTCACGCCTATTTTTTTTGCTTCTTAAAGTATTTATGGAGATGACCCTCAAAAGCCCAGGTATGTTTACGAATGATATGTTAAAAGATGTGAATATTAAATTCCGGTTATAAAAATGACAATTGTCCCATTGTATTGGGCAAAAAAACGGAAAAAGATATTTTACTGTAATTGCACTGTAACAAACGAGAAAAAACTAAGTATTTTATCATGTTGATAAATTGTGTGATTTCATTTTTATCGCAAAAATAGTTCTTTTGGTACTGTCTTTTAGACTCCCTCCGCTTAAGATAAGTATGTTGATGCGTATTTTATGTTCAACAGGAGCGAGGTGAGCAAATGCTTGGTTTGTTGTTTACAGCATTCAAAAAAAAGCGTTCTTTAGAAGAAACCGTATTGAAAATTCAACAAGGCGATAATAGCCTTCGTAATGATACTATAGAGTCATTCAAACCTTTTATTGCAAAAACAGTCTCATCGGTTTGCAAACGTTACATATACGAATCAGATGATGAATTCAGTATTGGAATGATTGCTTTTAACGAGGCAATTGAAAAATACTCCCCGGAAAAAGGCCGTTCTTTATTGGCATTTGCCGAAACCCTCGTTAAACGAAGGGTTATAGATTATTTAAGAAGCCAGTCCAAACATAAAGAAATCCTATTGGATTTAACACTGAATGATGAGAATGATCAAAGCCAAATATATATCGATAATGAAAATTCCATCAATGAATACGAGATGCAGAAGGAATCGGAAAGAAGAAAAGAAGAAATTCAGCTTTATATAAGCCATCTAGAGGATTTTGGTCTGTCATTTGAGGATTTAGTTGAAAACTCTCCCAAACATGCAGATGCCAGGAAGGGAGCTATTATGATCGCTAAATTGTTAATGGAAGATGACGAACTGAAGGAAATCCTGTTTGCAAAAAAGCGGCTGCCCGTAAAACAGCTTGAGGGAAAAGTGGAAGTAAGCAGAAAAACGATTGAACGGAACAGAAAATACATCATTGCCGTGGCAATCATAATAAACGGAGATTTTTTGTATTTGAATGATTATATAAAAGGGGCTATCGATGAATGAAAAAAGGAGTTATTCTTTCAGTTAATAAACGATTTGTAACCCTATTGACCCCCGAGGGTGAATTTCTGAAAACCAAAAGGCAGGAAAGGGAATATGAAGTGGGTGAGGAAATCACTTTTTCACCTGCAAAACAAAAATTCACTTTAGCCTTTTCCAATATTCATTCATCTTTCAAAAAAACGGCCGTGCTAAGCATTGCCTCCACCTTTCTGATTCTCTTTTCAATTCTTCCTTCTTATTTCTCTGGTCCTGTGTCGGCATATATGACGATAGATGTGAATCCAAGCATTGAATTGGAGCTTGACGATGATTTAGAAGTTCTTAAGCTTACAGGATTAAATGAAGACGGAAAGCTTGTTATCGGTCAGCTGAAGGACTGGAAAGGCAAGGATATAAAGGCTGTTACAAACCGAATCGTTGAAACGACGAAGCAACTTGGTTATTTGAAAGGAAATAAACAAATAGTCGTTTCCACAACGTTAATGGAAAAAAATAAAGAACTGGATAAGAATTTGAAAGCGGAGATAAAAGAAATATCTGAGCAGGATAATGTTTCCAAAACAAAGATGAAAGTGATCCAGGCAACAAAAAGCGATCGGAAGCAAGCTAGGGAACAAGGCATATCCACGGGTAAGTATCTCGAAAAGAAGTTGAATGAAGATAAAGATAAGATAAAGGTCAATAAGAGGGAGCCTGCCCCGGCGCCAGTTAAAAAAGTCGAGGAAAACGTTGTTATTCCGAAAGAAAAAGGCGTAATGCTAAGTGCGGAAAACAAATCGGATGGAGAAAAGAAAAAAGAGAATAATGAAAATGAAATAAAACAAAAGCCGGCCAATGAAGCCAAACCGACTGAACGGAAAAACGCGGAAGTTACCAAAATTAAGGAACAAACCGACCGGAAAGATACAAGTGGAAAACGGAATGCAATAAATGGATATAAGGAAAAAAGCAACGAGTCAAAAGGGAAATCGGATAGATATCACAGCAACCAATCAAAGGACAAGCAGAAAAATGAACAGAATGATAAAAAGTTCGATGAAAAAAAAGTTTCATCACTCAAAGAAAAGAATGGTGATGATTCTATAAAGCCCGACAATAAAAATAAGCAAAATAAACAGGGTAGGCATGATAGACAAGATAAACAGGATAGGCAGGAAAAACAAGGTAAACAAGTTAAACAAGGTAAACAGGGTGAGCAGTATAAACAAGATAGGAAAGATTGGGATAAGTCGAAAAGGGGTAAAGGCAATAATGGAAATGGAAATGGACATAATCATTAAAAAGAGTCCAGCATGCAGCTGGACTCTTAGCCATGGATATTTAATTGTGAATTATTGACCTTTAAGTTGAGATTGTGCTTGTTGTACAAGACGTTTCGTGATTTCTCCGCCAACTGAACCATTGGCACGTGCTGAAGTATCGGAACCTAATTGTACACCGAATTCAGATGCAATTTCATATTTGATTTGTTCTAATGCTTGTTCGATTCCTGGAACAAGAAGGTTGTTACTGCTGTTAGCCATTTGAATCTCCCCTTTACTTTTTCAACGGCTTTTGCCGCTGTAATGATAGTATAAGTAGAATGTGGAGTTTTACTTATGCGAGCAGCATCAAACTTATTGGTAAACCTGCCTTTTTGTTGTAAGTAAGTCAGTTTTAAAAGAGAATGGAAAAAAGAATGAAAAAAGGGTAAACTAGATTTTTAATGGTTATGTGATTTGCATAACTATAAAGGAGCAAGAAAGGAAACTCTTTATGTTTGCTATCAAAAAATTATTATCAAAGTTAACACCAGCTCAGCTTATCGTCGGTTATTATGTTTTGGCAGTCAGCATCTCGACCGTACTGTTGAGTCTGCCGGTCGCTCTTAAGCCAGGCGTGGAATTTGGATTCATGGATGCTTTATTCACAGCCGTAAGTGCAGTTAGTGTAACAGGTCTAACAGTTGTAAGTTTGCCCGAAGTGTATAATGAGGTAGGCTATTTCATTCTCATGTTCGTTCTCCAATTTGGCGGTATTGGCATCATGACACTCGGAACCTTTTTCTGGCTTATAGTGGGCAAGAAAATCGGCTTGAAGGAAAGACAATTGATCATGACAGATCAAAACCAATCGAATCTTTCCGGTCTTGTTAAATTATTGATCCAAATCATTCAGATATTTGTCGTAATTGAAATGATAGGGGCTCTCGTTTTAGGCATTTACTTTCTGAATTATTTTCCAAACGGGAAAGAAGCCTTTTTAAATGGCTTATTTTTAGCCGTAAGTGCCACCACGAATGCTGGTTTTGATATTACCGGTATATCGATGATTCCATTTAAAGACGATTATTTTGTACAGTTCATAACGATTATCCTGCTTACCCTTGGAGCCATTGGGTTTCCTGTCTTGATTGAGCTGAGGGAGTTTTTGTCCAATAAGGCACGTACTTATAAGTTTCATTTTTCTTTGTTCACGAAGCTGACCTCAGTCACTTTCTTTTCCCTTATCGTTGGGGGAACGATCCTGATTTATCTTCTGGAAATTAGTGGGTTCTTTAAAGGTAAGAACTGGCATGAATCGTTCTTTTACTCATTATTTATGTCCTCCAATACGCGGAGCGGCGGGTTGGCAACCATGAATGTGAGTGACTTTTCGGAACCGACCCTTTTGTTGTTGAGCATATTGATGTTCATTGGAGCCTCCCCAAGTTCAGTCGGGGGAGGAATCCGGACAACTACACTGGCCATCATGATTCTATTTTTATGGAATTTCATGAGAGGAAGGCGTTCCATAAAAGTTTTCAAACGGGAGATTCATCCCGATGATATCCGAAAAGCGACAGCGGTTATGATCATGGGATCGCTTCTTTGCATAATGGCGGTCTTCATATTATCCATTACCGAAAATTTCACTTTGATGCAAATCATTTTTGAAGTATGTTCGGCTTTCGGTTCAGTCGGCCTTTCGATGGGAATTACACCTGACCTCAGCAATACCGGTAAAATTGTCATTATGATCATTATGTTCATTGGCCGTGTTGGGATAACCTCCCTCCTGTATATCATAGGCCATAAAGAAGTTACGGAAAATTTCCATTATCCAAAAGAACGCGTCATCATTGGGTAAATGATTTAAGTTGAACAGTGACCTTTCCACCCGTGGGAAGGTTTTTTGTGTTGTTTGCAGGAATCATGGATAAAATGTTGAAATTTACCTATAAGTGAGTGTCCTACCATTTCAAATATGCATAATTTGATCCTTTACTTGGAATTCGATCGGATGAAGTATAAATCATTTTGGTAAGGAGGTGGAGAATGTGAAGAAATATACTGGAAGGATCATTGTCCCTGTTCTTTTTTTTGTATTGATATTACCCTATATAGGGTGGCTGGGTCATGAAGAACGCGGGTTTTCCGCCTTTGCAGGAATATATTTAGTCGTAATTTTAACCATAGCCTGGTGTTTGGGTGCCATCTATGATCATAAACGGAAAACGATAGCTTTATTGCAGGATAGTGAAGGGCGTTATCGCATTTTCTCCAATTACTCTAAAGAATTGGTCAATAGCTTCAATGAGGTTATTTTCCAAACGGATGATAAAGGAAAATGGTTGTACTTAAACCCGGCATGGAAATCGATGAGTGGTGCAACCGTGAATGAATCCCTGGGGCTTCACTTTTCTAAACATATGGATAACAATTCTTATCAAGACGTATTAAAGGCCTTTGCGGACTCCTTTCATCGAGGGGATAAATATTTTCGTGCTGACATTAAACTAAATGCGAAAAAGGGAACAAGCTGGGTGGAGGCATTCGTTAAACTTATTTACGATGACGCTGGGAAATTCATCGGGACGGCGGGCATATTATCGGAAATCAATGAACGGAAACATGCGGAGGAAAAGCTTGTGAGCCTAAACGAACATTTGGCAATCACATCAAGCAAGTTATCAACGGCCGCCCAACTTGCGGCTGGGATTGCACATGAAGTCAGGAATCCGATGACGGCGATAATGGGATTCGTGAAGCTGATTAAAGATGGCGGTGCCGAAAAGGAGGAATACTACGATATTATTTTTTCGGAAATAAATCGAATCGAGAAAGTGCTGAATGAACTCTTGCTGCTATCGAAACCCACTGGGGCGGTATTCCTTGAGAAGGATATAAAGGAAAGCTGCAACCATGCCGTAACGCTGTTGGAGACAAATGCTGTACTGAACAATATTCAAATTCATAAAAATTATGATTCAGAACCAATTTTTATGTACTTTGATGAAAACCAAATCAAGCAAGTGCTAATAAACATGATAAAAAATTCCATAGAATCGATGCCGAATGGCGGAAATATTTTTGTGAGCATAAATGAAAAAAATGGGGAAGTTTTTTTGAGCATTTTGGATGAAGGGGATGGTATTCCGGAAAACTCCCTTCAAAAAGTAGGAGAACCATTTTTCACTACAAAAACATCAGGAACGGGTTTGGGTCTTTCCGTTTGTTTTAGAATCATCGAAAAGCATGGAGGAAAAGTATTCATTACAAGTGAACTGAAAAAAGGTACGAAAATCGTTTGTATATTTCCAACCGTGCAACAAAAGCAATATAGTGAGAACGAAAAGGTCAAGATACGGGATCTTGAATGACAAGAAAACAAAAGATTGAATTATTTGAAAAAATCAGAATCTTGTGTATATACTTTAAAAGTAATAACATACTAACCGGTTAGTAAGTTTAAAAGGAGGAATTCAATTTGCACTTTGAACATACTGAAAAGGTGAAAAATCTGGAAATGAAGTTAACGGAATTCATGGAGAAGCACGTTTACCCAAATGAATCGACCTACAAAAAGCAGCTCGAAGCACAGGAAAGCCGCTGGAGTGAAATTCCCCCGATTTTATCTGAATTGACGGCAAAAGCAAAAGAAGAAGGATTATGGAATTTATTTTTACCTGATAGCGGTTATGGCGCGGGTTTAACAAATCTAGAATATGCCCCGCTTTGCGAGATCATGGGTAGGTCGACGATAGGACCTGAAATCTTCAACTGTAATGCGCCGGACACTGGTAATATGGAAGTATTGGTAAGATATGGCTCGGATGAACATAAAGAACGCTGGCTGAAGCCCTTGCTTGCTGGGGAAATCCGTTCATGCTTCTCGATGACGGAACCGGAAGTGGCGTCTTCCGATGCGACCAATATCGAATGCAGGATTGAAAGGACGGGTAATGAGTATGTCATCAACGGCCGAAAATGGTGGTCTTCAGGAGCAGGCGATCCCCGATGCAAGATTGCCATCGTCATGGGTAAGACAGATCCTGAGGCGGCCAAGCATGAACAACAGTCAATGATTCTTGTCCCGCTCGATACGCCTGGTGTCAAAATCGAAAGAATGCTCCCTGTGTTTGGTTATGATCATGCCCCGCATGGCCATGCCGAAATCACGTTTGAAAATGTAAGGGTCCCGGCAACGAATATTCTATGGGGTGAAGGAAAAGGATTTGCGATTGCCCAAGGAAGGCTCGGACCGGGAAGGATACATCATTGCATGAGGCTGATCGGCGCTGCTGAAAGAGCACTTGAAGAATTATGTAAGCGCATTCAAGAGCGTGTCGCTTTTGGTAAAACATTGGCGAGACAAGGTGTAATCATGGAGTGGGTTGCTGATTCACGGATTGAAATCGAACAAGCAAGACTTCTGACCTTAAAAGCTGCCTATATGATGGATACCGTCGGGAACAAGGAAGCGAAGGCGGAGATTGCGATGATAAAAGTGGTGGCGCCAAATATGGCATTGAATGTGCTGGACAGGGCCATCCAAGGCTTTGGAGCCGCCGGGATTTCCGATGATTTCCCTTTTGCTGCTCATTGGGCCAATGCACGGACTTTAAGGCTTGCTGATGGTCCCGATGAAGTTCACCGCTCACAAGTTGCTAAAATTGAACTTCGAAAATACCAACAAAAGCATGAGGTGAAAATATGAAAGTTACCGACTTATTCGATCTAACTGGAAAGACGGCGATCATAACCGGTGGAGGGAGGGGATTGGGAGCACAAATAGCGACAGGCTTTGCCGAAGCTGGGGCAAATGTCGTACTTTGTTCAAGGAAGAAGGAAGCATGTGACGAAGTTGCCTCGCAAATCGAAAAGCTTGGAGTCAAGGCGCTTTCTTTCAAGTGTGATATCACTAATCCGTCAGATGTCCAGGAAGTCGTTAACGAAACTTACCGTGAATTTGGAGCCATCGACATATTAGTGAACAATAGCGGGGCATCCTGGGGGGCACCAGCCGTCGACATGCCCCTTGAAGCGTGGCAGAAGGTGATGAATGTCAATGTAACCGGAACCTTTATCATGAGCCAGACAACAGGCAGGGTCATGATTGAGCAGGGACATGGGAAAATCATAAACATCGCTTCCGTTGCCGGATTAGGGGGTACCGACCCGAGGGTGCTCGATACGGTCGGATATAATACGAGTAAAGGGGCGGTCATTACTTTAACGAAGGATTTAGCCGTTAAATGGGGTCAGTATAATATCAATGTTAATGCAATCGCACCCGGTTTCTTTCCGACAAAAATGACGAAAGGGGTTCTTGAGCAAGGAAAGAATCCTATCTTGGATTCCACGCCGCTAAAAAGGTTAGGGAGTGATGATGATTTGAAAGGGGCAGCGGTTTTCCTGGCCTCAAAGGCATCTGATTTTGTGACTGGTAATATTTTGATCGTCGATGGGGGTTCACATGCAAAGTAATGAAAGGTAAGTAAATATGGCTGGAGGGTATGAAATGATGAATGAAAAAAAATGGCTTTCCGTTTATCCTGATTCAATTTCAAAGGAAATAAAAGTCCCTGAGTTCCCGATGCAAAGAATCCTTCAAAATGCATGTGAGTCCCATCCAAACAATACAGCTATTACTTTTTATGACCGGAAGATATCTTATCAGGAACTTTTTCATGCGTCGCGAGCTTTTGCTTCAGCCTTGCAAAAAAAAGGTGTTCAAAAAGGTGATCGTGTCGCCATCATGCTACCTAACTGTCCGCAGTATGTCATAGCTTATTATGGATCATTGACAACAGGAGCCATTATCACCCAAATCAACCCAATGCTGGTTGAAAGGGAGCTGCAGCATATTTTACAGGACTCCGGTGCAGAAACGATCGTTGTATTGGATGGATTATACCCGAAAGTGAAAAGTGTGCAGCAACATTCAAATTTGAAAAATATTATCGTCGTAAGCCTGCAGACTTCGGATGCAGATTTTCAGCCTGATGCGTCTTTTGATCAATTCATGAAGACAGGAGACGGAAAAATCAATCCCGTATCAATCGATCCGGAAAATGATATAGCCGTTCTTCAGTATACAGGAGGAACGACTGGCCGTTCAAAAGGGGCGATGCTGACACACAGCAATATTCTGGCCAATGTCGTTCAAACGTATGAATTCTTCAAGCATGAATTAAAAATAGGTACTGAAAGAACGCTGTCGGTCATCCCGCTTTTTCATGTTTTTGGAATGTCGTCCGCAATGAATTTATCCGTGTATATCGCGGGTGACTCCATCATGCTGCCACGATTTGAAATAGAAGAAGTGCTGGAAACGATTAAGCGTGAACAGCCGACCACTTTTCCTGGTGTACCGACCATGTATGTAGCGTTGACGAATCATCCGAAGGCAGAAGAATATGGAATGGGCTCCATTCAGGTCTGTAACAGCGGAAGTGCACCGATGCCCGTGGAACTGCTGCGTGAGTTCGAACGAAAATCAGGTGCGAAGATATTGGAAGGCTACGGTCTTACGGAAGCTTCGCCAACAACGCATTGTAATCCGGCATTTGCAAAAAGGAAACCTGGGAGCGTCGGGATTGGTGTCCCTTCGACTGAATATAAAGTGATGGACCTGGGAGATGGAACAAAAGAAGTGGAATCTGGCGAATTGGGGGAATTGGTCGTCAAAGGGCCTCAAGTGATGAAAGGTTACTGGAATATGCCAGAGGAAACGGCGGTTACCCTAAGGGATGGTTGGCTTTATACGGGTGATATCGCCAAAGTTGATGAAGATGGATACCTCTATATTGTCGACAGGAAAAAAGATTTGATCATCGCAAGTGGTTATAATATATATCCGCGAGATGTCGAGGAAGTTCTCTATGAACATCCAGCTGTCCAGGAAGCCGTTGTCATCGGAGTTCCAGATGCTTACCGAGGGGAGTCGGTAAAAGCGGTGCTTGTACTTAAAAATAATAAAACGGCCAATGAACGGGAAATCATCGATTACTGCCGTGCAAACCTATCGGCTTATAAAGTTCCGCATTTCGTTGAATTTCGTGAAGAGTTACCGAAAACAAATGTCGGAAAGATTTTAAGGCGGGCTTTAAGAGAAGAACTTTCCAGGCAATAAAAGGGCTTTGATGGCACGAAAGCGTATGATATCAATTCAGCTGAAATTTTAACAGATTGCGAGGATGCATACATGAAAGAAAAAATGACAGAACATAGCATACGCTTATTTGAAAAGAAGGGCTTTAGTGAAACGTCGATTTCTGATATCGTCGAATCGGTCGGGGTGACGAAGGGAACGTTTTATTATTACTTTACGAGCAAAGAGCAGTTGCTAATGGATATTCATCTAGCTTATATCGATGAGTTGCTTAGCGATCAGGAAAGAATCATGTTGGAACCTGGGAAAAGCTGCAAGGATAAACTTTTCGATATGGTCTTGATGCTTTTAAAGAGCATTAAAACCAAAAAATCCAGCGCAACGGTCTTTTTCCGTGAAATGAAGAATCTAAGTGACGATAAGCTTGCACAAATCCTTCCTAAGCGGGATGAGTTCCGTAATAAAATCGAGCAAGTTCTGATTAGTGGCATCGAGAGCGGAGAACTGCGTGCCAATCTCGATGCATCGATCATCTCTTTTGCTATTTTGGGTGTGGCCAATTGGAGCTATCATTGGTTCGACCCAGAAGGTGAAAAAACCGAACAGGAAGTTGCAGCCATTTTTATGGGGATGATTCTGCAGGGAATTGAAGCGTGACCAGGTTACATACTAACCGGTTAGTCGAAGGGAGATAGAAGGCATGGCCAACAAGCAAATTCAATCAATAACCGTTATTGGGGCTGGGCAGATGGGGCATCAAATAGCGATGCTTGCTGCACTGGGAGGTTACGAAACGATTCTTCAGGATGTTCATGAAAACGCGTTGAAAGCAGCCAAAGAAAAATTGGACGTCATTTTGACTAAATGGGTTCAAAAAGGAAAATTGTCTGAAGATCGTAAATTGGCTGCTTTTAGCCGTCTTCAATATACCACCGATCTTGAGAAAGCGGCCAGTGGGGCTGATTTGATCATTGAAGCGGTAGTTGAAAAACTTGATGTGAAGCAGGAGGTTTTCGCCAAACTTGAAGAACTGGCCCCAGCAGAAACCATCTTTGCCACGAATAGTTCAACGATTGTCAATAGCCTGATTGCGAGTGTAACGAATCGTCCGGATAATTTCATTAATATGCATTTCTTTTTCCCGCCTCTAGTAATGGATTGCGTTGAGGTTGTAATGAGTGACCAAACATCCGAGGAAACAGCGAAGCTTGCAATGGAAGTCACAGAGAATATGAATAGGACAGGAGTTTTGTTGAGGAAAGAGATATCGGGATTCGTAGCCAACCGAATTTTGGGAGCGTTGCAGCGTGAGGCCTTATATTTGTATGAAGAAGGAATTGTTGACTATAAGGATATCGATTTGATTTGCAGGAAAGCTTTAGGCCATCCCATTGGTCCTTTTGAACTGATGGATCTATCAGGTATTGATGTAGGGTATTTTGTCATGCAGCAGCGTTTCAATGAAACTGGAAATCAAGAAGACAAGCCAAATGCTTGTATAGAAGAAAAGGTGAATAAAGGACATTTAGGCAGGAAAACAGGAAAAGGCTGGTATGATTATCCAAACCAAGGAGTGAAGAATTGATGACAAAATTAATTAAAGTGGTTAAGGAAAATAAGCTTGCGGTCATCACCATCGATAATCCTCCATTAAATGTAATCAGTAAACAAGTATTCAGAGAATTGGGAGAATCTTTCGATGAACTTTCAAAAGATACTGAAACTGTTGCGGTACTCATAACCGGTGCAGGCAATATCGCATTTGCGGCCGGGGCTGATATAAAAGAATTCCCTAGCATGATGGGGAACCCGAATATGAAAGAAATGGTTAAGGAAAGTCATGCCGTCCTAACTAAAATCGAACAGTTTCCTAAACCTACGATGGCTGTATTAAATGGCCTGACCTTGGGCGGCGGATGCGAACTGGCACTGGCCTGTGATTTGCGAGTAGCTGAAACACAAGTTCAAATCGGACTGCCGGAAGTGAAATTAGGCTTATTCCCTGGAGCTGGCGGTACACAGCGTTTGTCAAGACTTGTAGGAAATGCAAAGGCAAAAGAGATTATATTTACCGGTGATCCGCTTGGTGCCGCGGAAGCGGAAAAGATTGGGCTTGTCAATAAAGTCGTTGAGCAAGGCAGCGGCTTATCGGAAGCGAAAATCTTGGCCTCACGAATGACAAGGCACTCACTTCAGTCACTTTCGAGAATCAAGAAGGCGATTAATGAAGGAAGTGAGGCAACACTTGAACAAGGTCTAGAGATTGAAACGAATCTTTTTGAAGAAATCTTCCAAACTGAAGATGTTAAAGAAGGAGTTTCCGCTTTCTTGGATAAACGTAAACCTGCTTTCGTACATCGTTAATAAAGGAGGGGTCTTATGCATGAATTGGAAGTCAACGTCCGTTTTTCCGAAACGGATGCTTTGGGCCACATCAATAACACAAGCTATTTCGTATACCTCGAAGAAGCACGCCTGAAATTTTTTGAAGCTTTAGGCCTAGCGACAAATGTAGAATCTTGGAATTTTTTGTTAGCCTCCACTAAATGCGACTTTATTGCTCAGGGATATTTCAATCAACTCTTGACCATTCGTACATCTTTGACAAAGGTAGGTACGAAAAGCTGTGATATGGTCCATGATATCCTCTGTTCACAAACTGGGGAAGTGATTGCTAAAGGAAGTGCAGTTTTAGTCTGTTTTAATTTTTTGAAACAAAAAAGTGAACCTATTCCTGAATTTATTAAAGAAAAGCTCATTTCACATCTTGTTCATAATTAGAATGACAAAGTCTAAAGGAGTGGAAGAACATGGTTGACGATACGATTCCTGTTCGGCCCGGCGAGGAATTGAATATTGGTGCATTAGAAGGTTTCCTAAGAAAAAATGTATGGGACCTTCCAAATGAACCGTTGGAATTACAACAATTTTCTATGGGCTATTCCAATTTGACCTATCAGCTGAAAGTTGGTGAGTGGGAGGCTGTTCTCAGAAGGCCGCCGCTTGGCCCTGTTGCTCCAAAGGCACATGATATGAAGCGTGAACATCATATCCTTTCCTCAATCAACCCATATTTCCAAGCAGCTCCCGAGCCTTTTCTGTTCTCGGATGATGAATCGGTTGCGGGGGCCCCTTTTTTCCTAATGGAAAGGAAACATGGAATTGTAATAGATACTGAATTTCCGAAGGGAATCGAGCCTACTGTTGAAAAGTGCCGACAGCTTTCATATGTGATGGTGAATCGGCTTGCTGATCTTCACTCGATTCCCTATGAGAAAACGGGTTTGGTCGAAATATCCAAACCTGAAGGGTTCATTGAAAGACAAGTACACGGATGGATTTCCCGCTATGAGAGAGCAAAGACTGATGAAATAAAGGAAATATGTCCGCTTATTAATTATTTTCAACAGAATATCCCGAAGTATAGCCAGACTTCAATAATCCATTATGACTATAAGATCAATAATGCCATGTTCAATCAGGACCTTACAGAGATGGTTGGTTTATTTGATTGGGAAATGTCCACCGTTGGTGATCCGCTGGCCGATCTAGGAGTGGCATTAAGCTACTGGACTGAAAGCGGTGACCCGGAACTTATCAAAATCGGTGTGGGTCAAGCGTCCGTCACGACTTTAACTGGTTTCCTGACTCGAAGGGAGTTTATCGAGACGTATGCAGCAAGAAGTGGCAGGGATGTTACCAACGTCGATTTTTATTTAACCTTTGGTTATTTTAAGTTAGCTGTCATCCTTCAGCAAATCTATTATCGATATAAAAAAGGCCAGACTGATGATCCCCGTTTTTCCAATCTTGGAAAAACGGTGAAAAGCTTACTCACTCATGCTGCAAATGTAGCTGCGAAGGAAGTTTAATAAAATGGAATATATTCAAAACATTCATTTACTACTAAAAAAAGAAGAGATAGATGTGGAAAAGCTTCAAGAAGGGGAGAAAGTTGCGGTCATCCTGGATGTGTTATTAGCGACTACCACGATTATTTCAGCACTTCATGATGGAGCACGCCAGGTGATACCTGTCATGGATCCACTGGATGCCTTGGTGAAAAGCCAGGAATTGGACCATGGCGATTTTGTAGTGGCAGGAGAACTAAAAGCAAAGCCGGTTGATGATTTAATGTATCCAAGTCCAACGCTATTGGGTAAGTTGGTACGCGGCAAAACTTTAATATTGTCCACTACTAATGGAACGGTCGCGTTGAGGAATTCAGCCGCTGCCAAAAGGGTTTATATTGCTTCTTTGTTGAATAATCCGTCTGTTGCGGAAAAAATAAAAAAGTATCATAAAACAGAAACGATCCTCATCGTTTGTTCGGGAAATTCAGGTGAATTCAGTCTGGAAGACTTTTACGGTGCAGGCCATTTGATAGATTGCCTGATTGCTGGATCACAAGGTACGTTCATACTCAACGATGCAGCAAAGGCTGCCAATGCGCTTTATCGCACGAATAGCGAAAATGCCTTTGATATCCTGAAATCATCGTATGTCGGACAGTTGTTTGACAAACATAGTTTGATCGCCGATTTGGAATTGGCGGCGCAAAAAGGTTCGTTGGATCTTGTCCCAGAGTTGGTGGATGGAAGGATCGAGGCGGAATTGAAAAGGCAGGAATCGTAGTTCAAAAATAAAGATAAGGAGTGAAGGGGATGAGGTTTTCGCAGTCAATAGCGGTGGTGACAGGTGCAGGCTCTGGTATTGGGAAAGCTACGGCGATGCGCTTGTCGGACGAAGGGGCAAAAGTGCTGTTGGTAGGGCGGACGAAAGGAAAGCTGGAGGAAGCAGCTGCAGAAATCAATGCCAGGCACCCGATTCCGGTTGCTGATATTTTCCCTGCAGATGTTACCGTCGAGGAAGAGGTAATGGAGCTGGCCAAGTATGTGAAGGAAAAATATCGTGACCTTCACATTTTAATCAATAACGCAGGTGGTTCAAAGTCCTCGAAGCTCCTGGATACATCTGCAGCTGATTGGGATATGATTCAACATGTCAATTTGAAAAGTGTCTTTCTAGTTTCCAAGTATTTGGGGAAATTGATGGAAGAAGGAGCTAGTGGCGGAATTGAAGGTTCCAGCAATCGGGCAATCGTGAATGTGGCTTCACTGTCAGGACATCAGGCAGGAGCGTTCATCCCGCATTACAGCTCTGCTAAAGCCGGAGTCATCAGTTTAACGAAATCTTTGGCACTGGAACTCGCTGCAGTCGGCATTCGGGTCAATTCCGTATCACCGGGATTCATTGAAACGCCATTGACGGAGGATGGACTGCAAAATGAAAAATTCGTAAAGTCCATTCAACGGAACACGGCACTGGAAAGAGTGGGGAAAGCGGAGGAAATAAGTAATGTCATCACCTTTGCTGCTTCCCCGGAGGCTTCCTATATGACTGGTACGGATTTATTGGTGGATGGCGGCTGGTTGATCAAATAGAAAAAGGGGATGGGTAAATGTTAAAAGAACACTTATTGAAAGAAGTAATCGATAATGTAATGATCCTGACTTTGAATCGCCCTGAAAGCTTGAATGCATTTAGTCCGGATATGATTGCAAGCTTAACGAAAGCAATTAAGGATGTTAAACAAACACCGCATATAAGGGCAGTCATCATCAAAGGTGCGGGAAGGTCATTCACTGCAGGAGGCGATGTGAAGTCAATGGGGCAGGCCTCTGCAGGTCAATTGTATGATCATGTTGGCAGAATGAATGAATGCATATTGGCTCTGGGTGCTTCCGAGGTTCCTGTAATCGCTGCCGTCCATGGATTTGCTGCTGGTGCCGGATTCAATTTGGCACTCGCCTGTGATCTGATCGTGGCTTCCGATGATAGTCAATTTGCCATGAGTTTTTCACAGGTAGGCCTGATCTCTGATGGAGGGGGTTCGTATTTTTTACCTAAATTAGTAGGGCCCCACCTTGCAAAGCAGCTCTTCTTTTCGGCCGAGCCAATTACCGGGGAACGCTTATATCAGCTAGGTGTCATTAATTATTTATATCCACTCAATCAACTTGAAGAGGAATCATTGAAACTTGCGGTAAAACTGGCAAATGGACCGACAAAAGCATATGGGATGATGAAAAAGCTCGTCAGCCATTCATTTACGGCTACACTTGATGAAATACTGGAACAGGAACGTATTACGCAAACCTTGATGGCTTCCACGGAAGATCATCTGGAGGGGGTAGCGGCATTCAAAGAAAAAAGAAAGCCGGAATTTACAGGAAATTAATAAGGGAGGGATAAAGATGAAAGCTATTCATTTTGAAGAATACGGCGGACCGGAAGTACTGAAATTGACTGAAATGGAAAGACCTGTGCCAACAGGGCATGAAGTTCTGATTGAAATCGATTGTGTAGGCGTCAATTATGCAGATACAGCCAGAAGGGAAGGGCAATATGTAGTTCCTACGCCGCTTCCGTTCATTCCCGGTGCGGAAGTGGCTGGCGTAGTGGTGGAAGTCGGTGGAAAGGTGACCAAAATCAAACCTGGTACAAGGGTCGTCAGCTTAATTGAATCTGGTGGATATTCAGAATATGCCCTTTCTGATGAATTCTCGGCCATTCCGCTTCCTGATGCCATTCAGTTCCATGAAGCTGTTGCCTTGCCCCTCCAAGGTCTGAGCGCCTATCATATTCTTAAGACAATGGGACGCATGCAACAGGGCGAAACGGTATTGGTCCATGCTGCTGCAGGGGGAGTGGGATCGATTGCCGTACAGTTAGCCAAAATCTTCGGGGCTGGAAAAGTGATTGCCACCGCCAGTACAGTGGAAAAGCTGGAACTGGCTAAAGAGATGGGGGCGGATGAACTCATTGATTACACGCAAGAAGGATGGGAAATGAAAGTCCGTGAGGTCACGGGAGGAAAGGGAGTAGACGTCGCGCTGGAAATGGCTGGAGGGGATATTTTCAATAAAACGTTGAAATGTTTGGCTCCCTTTGGACGTCTTGTTGTTTTTGGCAATGCAAGTCGTAAGCCTTATACGATGAACCCGCAGCAATTAATGAGGCGCAATCAATCCGTCGTGGGATTTTTCCTGCCACAGATCATGAAGCACCCGGATTTGCTGTTGCCTAGCATTCAAGCCCTTTTTGCATACGTTGCGTCTGGGGAGCTTAAGTTAACTATCGGGGGCATCTACCCAATTGAAAAGGCAGCAGCCGTTCATGAGGAAATGAACGCCCGGCAAACGAAAGGGAAGTTGATTTTGCAGGTTAAATGAGAATAAGGGGTGTATGATGCACCCCTTCTAGGATTTCACTTGTTCCTTTGACCCTAAAGAAAGCACGCCTCAATCCGTATCAGTGCTAACATCTTTATCTGGATGCATGAAAGGCGGCTGTGGCGCTATTTTAGACTCTAATAGTTGGCGGTTTTCAGTTGAATTCCAGCCTATATCATTGGTGGGGTGTACCCATTCGTCTCCAGCCATGATTTCCGGGTCTGTATCTTCGCTCCAGTTTTCGAGTGGTGAGTTTTCAGAGGCATATTTACTGTCGCCAATGACGACTCCATAATCATTGACGAATGGAGCCTGTGGTTTTATGCCGGTCCCTTTAAAGCTTGGTGCGTTAATTTGGTGTGGCTGTGTATCGTTGACAATTGGTGAATCCAATTTCTTTTTCATGTAGTGTCTCCCTTTTCGTTTTACGGTTATTTTTCTCGTCTGTCCCTATATTATCCCTGAATAATTTCCGGCATTTTTACCCCATTCTAAAAGGTAAACTATATTAAAAAGGGTGGATGAAAATGAAACGGAAAGCCAATGTGGATGGAGCTGTAAAAGCAAGTAAAACGCCAAAAAGAAATCAAGCTGAAAATGAATTTTCCAATGAGTTCGCAATGGAGGAAAATGCAATGAAAGGTGCCAACCGCAATTCAAAGCAAGGCAGAAAAGGAAGAAGTAATGGATAAAGAAAAACGGAACAGCGGGGAAAAGATGGGTGAACATGTACGAACTGAATTTGGAATCGAATTCAGCGGCGATATGAACGCAACTAAAATTTATGAAATTTTGGCAAAAGAAAATAAAAAACGTGAAAGTGATAAGTAAAAAAGGACGGACCCAGCCTTGGGTCCGTCCTTATTATTAAAGCATGATGCTACCGGATTTTGAAAGAGGGAAAATCGTTGATCCCTTACCACTCGGATCAAAATAGGCAAGCATGAATGAAGGTTTATCGACGATTGTTCCCTCAGCTAAATACGTTTCCAAATCAAAGGGAAGTGCCTCGAGCAACGTGTGTTTGTGTATTTCTTTTTCATTCAGGGCCAAAGCGGTGAAAGAGGAACCAAGCTGTTCAGGCTTATTGAGAATATATTCATATATCTCTTTCCGACCACTTTTATCTAATGAAGCTTCCCACCAAGGTTTACGTGGTTTGTATTTTTGATTCATGAAATAATCCAATTTCATGAGTCCGATAATGTTTTTCAGTTCGGCAGATTCCCGGGAAGCCAAAAACTGCTGTAAACGTCTGAACAAGTCTTCAAGCTGATGGCCGATTCGTGACCACCCTTGTTCATCCCAATAGGTACCGAAATCTTGAAAGAAGTCGAACGGTGATTGAAATACCGTTTTGACAAGATATTCCGTAGTATGATCCATTCTATGATCGTTCCAGTATTTTTCAAGTACATCTTCAACTTGTTTAATGCGGACAATGTCATCGAAGGATAAAACATTATTCCCCAATATTTCATAAGGAGCATGTTCGCTGTATATATATTGGTGTTCATCGGCTCGTATCCGTAAGCCGGTTCCACGAAGCATCTTTAAGAAACCAAGCTGCATCTCTTCGGGTCTAAGCTCGAAAACATCATTGAAGGTCTTTCGGAAAGAATGATAATCTTCTTCCGGTAAACCGGCAATAAGGTCTAAATGCTGATCAATTTTCTGACCATCTTTTACCATGGTTACGGTCCTGGTCAGTTTTTCGAAATTCTGTCTTCTCATTACTAGATCATTCGTATGATCATTCGTCGATTGTACCCCTATTTCAAAGCGGAACAGTCCTGCAGGGGCATTGTCGTTCAAGAACTGAATAACTTCCGGACGCATGATGTCCGCCGTGATCTCGAACTGGAAAACCACACCGGGAAGATGCTCATCGATTAAGAATTGAAACATCTCCATGGCATAGCTTCGGCTGATATTGAAGGTTCGGTCAACGAACTTAATGGTCTTTGCACCATTAGCCATAAGGTACCTGATATCTTCTTTAATCTTTTCACGATCAAAATACCTGACACCCACTTCAATCGATGAAAGGCAAAATTGGCAGCTGAACGGGCAACCTCGGCTAGTTTCGATATAGGTGACACGTTTAGATAGGTCGCCGCGGTCTTCCTCCAAACGATATGGAGAAGGGAGGGATTTTAAATCAACCTTGCCGTTCTGAGGCTGGATGATTTTTTTTCCATCCTGTCGGTACGCAATGCCGCCGATCTTCTTATAGTCATTCGAACCTTCAATTTCAGATAAAAGGGCCTTGAAGGTGACTTCACCTTCACCGATTACGATGAAATCAGCCCCGGGAATCTGATCAAGCCATTCCCCAACATCATAGGTGACTTCAGGTCCGCCGAGAATGATGACCAATTCCGGGTTGATTTTTTTAAGCATGGCTACGACTTTCATTGTTTCCTCGATGTTCCAAATATAGCAGCTGAACCCTATGACATCAGGTTTTTTGGAATGAAGGTCACCAACGATGTTCATAATTGGATCTTTTATCGTATATTCTGCCAGCTGGACATCATAATCAGGCTGGGCGTAAGCTTTTAAATATCGGATGGATAGCGATGTATGGATATATTTTGCGTTAAGAGTACTGATTATTATATTCATGTTAAAGGGCGTAAAAGAAACGCCTGGCTCCTTTCGTGTACATGTCTTTTTAAGCCAACAAGCACTAACGAGTTATTTTACCATAGCGTGCTCCATTTGAAAAATGAGTTATGGTATTGAAGGGGAATCTTTTCTGCTTGAAAAGTCGGATAAGAAAACGAATTTGAAAAAACGGATAAAGCAGGAAAGCTTCATCCGTTTTATTTAAAACGCTTGTTTAATATAGTCTTTCGTTTTAGTCATGAATCGTTTTGTTTTGGTCGCCTTCAATTCGATGATCGGCTGTGCCATGGAAGCGATCATTTCACTTGATAATAACACGGTAATCAAGAAAGAGAGTCCGGCGAGCATTATAAAGCTCTCTGTATTGCTGAAGTATTCCTGTATGGTGCTTTCGCGGAAGAAACGAATGAAGAAACCATGCAGCAGATACACATAAAGGGTTTGTTTACCCCAATTCGTAAAGAAAAATTGTCTGCGTGGGATGAACGAAAGGAAGCTGAACACTGAAATGATGCTCAATCCATAAAATCCCAGGCGTTTAAACATGGACACGATTGTCGCATCTTCAAGTTCGGCATATGGTTTCGAACCGAGCAGCCATTTATAATTAATATCGGTATTTAAATAAAAACCGATAAAAATCACTAACATGACAATAAGTGATGCCAAACGAACTTTGGGAGTGAATAGTTTTTTTAAATGTTCCTTGCTTAAATGGTACCCAATCAAAAACATCGGGAAAAAAACGAATGTCCTGGAGAGACTAAGGTAATTGGAAATATTGTCTATATAACCAATCAATAATGCGATTATTAAAGATAAACCTATGCCTACTGATGGCTTTAGCTTTGAGAAACCAAGCAGCATGATGTTCCAACAGAATAAACTGATCAAGAACCATAGCGACCATTGGGGGTCAAGCAGGTCTACAGTGATGGCAGAACGTTCATATAAGAAATAATAGTAAACGGTATATATCAATTGGAAAATGATGTAGGGTAAAATCAGCTTTTTAGTAATTTTACCTAAATACCCTTTTTGATAAAAACCTTTCGCAAAGAATCCTGAAACAAGGATAAAGGCAGGCATGTGAAAGGAATAAATGGTTTTATATAAAGCATATATCGTTTCACTGTCATGTATATACGTATTCAGCAAATGACCAAAGACGACAAATGCCATGAGAATGAACTTGGCGTTATCGAAGAAAAAATCACGTTGTTTCATTTATTGCCTCCATTTAATAAATTTTAAGGTAGCTAGAAAGCATTGTTATTTCTTATTCCCTAAATACCTTGTACTAAATCATTATTTATTAAATTTATTATAAAAACCTTAAATTAAGCTTAACGCTAAGTTTTACAGCATTCAATATACTATCATTTGATATATAGGTTAATTTTGGATAAAGGTGTTTGTCCTGATTTTCGAAAAATACCGAGGAAAATCAAGATGGATGTCGAATATGGTTGGGTAGGTATGGGTTTTGATGAGGGGGGTTAATATGAATATCGGTTATGAGAATGAAACGGAATATAAACAGGAAATTTTAAAATTGAATAAACAGATCGAAGGGTTTCTGAATATGTTCGATTCAATGTCAGAGCCTTATATCAGGGTTGATGAGGAGCTGCGTCTCACTTATGCCAATGATGCCGCTTGTGCCCTGCTGGAAACACCTAAAGATCAACTGGAGTCCATGAGGATAACTGATTTTCTCGATTTCATCCCTTTAAATAACCAGGAAGTGTCAAGCACCCTAAAAACCTCGAATGAAAGTGAAAGGCAAATTATCCAGCTACATACAGGAGCCCTTAAGCAAATAGAGTTTATACGAATGGGATCACTTTCCGAAGGACAGCAGTTCTATCGTTTGGGGGATGTGACATTGGATGTTTCTTCGTCAAGGGAAACAGGGATGTCAAGACAGATGTTTTTGGACATTTTCGATACAGCCATAGAAAGCATCGTTCTATTCGACAGTTCAGGAATAATAATGGAAGTGAACCATGCCTTTATCCATGCCTTGGGCATTCCGAAAAAAGAGATTGTCGGTAAGAATATGAGGGACCTCATCTCCCCAGATTATCGGGGATATTGGGATGATAGCATACAAAGAGCCTTTGATGAGTCGAACTATAAAGGGGAGGTAGAGATAAAGGTCGGGGATGCACTGCATCATTTTACTTTTTCGATAAGTTCAACGGTAGGAAATGAACTATATATGTCTGTGCTTGGAAGAATCACAGAATCAAATATAATAGAAAAAAAGTTAGAGACGAGCGAACGGATTTTTGCGGAATTATTCGACCAGTCCATGGATGCAATCATATTCTGGAATGATGACGGGATCATTTTTCGGGTCAATCATTCAGCATGTAAAATATTCGAATCCAGCAGGGAGGATTTGATTGGCAGTTATATCTGGAAATACGTTTACAGCAACAATCACCATTTTAGTCAGATGATGGAAACGTTTGAAAGAGACACTCAGGTGCGTGGTGAGCTGATTTATAAAATGCCTAATAACCAAATTAAATTGCTGGAATTGACTGCAAAAAAACATGAAGGTGACGGATATAACGTAACGATCTTTCGAAATGTCAGTGAGCGCTGGCTGATTGAGAAGGAATTAAGGGATAGTGAGAAGAAGTTCAGGAAGATTTTTGAGGGAACATTAGACGGCCTGATTTTATGGAATCATGAAGGGTTCACGGATATTAATGAAGCGGGTCAGAAAATATTGGAGATTTCGAAGCGCAAACTGCTTTCTTTATCTGTTAAGGGGTTCATCGAAAAAATTCCTGAAAATGCTTCAGAATTGAACTCTCACATTGAAAATGTTTATAAGCATGAGGTATACTCCTCCATCATTCCGATAACATTCGAAGATGGAAGAGTTAAGCATATTGAATTTTTGACGAGGAAAAATTTATATTCGAATCTGAATTTAAGCATTTTCCGTGATGTGAGTAAAAATCTCGAAATGCAGGAACAAATCCGTAAATCGGATACTTTGAATGTCGTTGGTGAATTGGCGGCAGGTATTGCTCACGAAATCAGGAATCCAATGACAGCTTTAAAAGGTTTTATCCAGTTGCTTGAGGATGGTGTTAAAGGGGAGTTTTCCACATATTTTCATGTGATTACATCCGAAATTAAGCGAATCGAAACCATTATCACGGAATTTTTGGTTCTGGCAAAGCCCCAGGCGCTAAAAGTTTTCAAACAGGACGTTCATACCATATTGAGAGAGACACTGGAATTACTGGCCGCTCAGGCACTGTTGGAAAATATTCAATTCGAGACAAACTTTGAAGAAGATGAATGTAAGGTTTTATGTGAAGCGAACCAGTTAAAGCAAGTGTTCATTAATATCATCAAAAATGCATTGGAAGTCATGCCGGATGGCGGATCTGTTCACATTAAAACAAGCCGATTTTCAGAGAAATACGTTTGCATTTCAATTACTGATAAAGGCATGGGGATTTCAACGGAAATGCTAAAAAAATTGGGTGAACCTTTTTATACGACGAAGGATAGGGGAACAGGACTGGGGCTCATGGTCAGCTATAAAATCATTGAAGAACACAATGGCTATATAGAAGTGGAAAGCGAAGTGGGAAAAGGGACGAGCTTTCATATTTATTTGCCATTCGAGTAATGTAGAAGGGGATGCTCTATACCTTTCTTAAGTTAACGGAAAGCATGGATACTTCATTAGGGATCCTTTATCGGATTCCTTTTTTGTTCCATCATCATTATCCTGGGATTTCAAATGAGGGTTGTAATAATGATAAACATTTTTGCTTCACTTAAGGGGCTGTCCTGCTTTTAAATCATTGAGAAATTATTTGCTCGAATTGAATAAGCGAAGACTAATAATAGCATCCAAATAGGGGAATCTTTCAAAGCGATTTTCGGAGCTGGCTTCATATGAAATCTTCCTGATCAATATATGATGCTTATGCTTAGGAATTTCCGTCATATCCTGTCTGCTGATGGACCAAGCCATATCGCAATTTAAGAAGTTTTGTCTTTTTTTGCGAATCTATTTACATATAAGGCATATTTTGTAATACTTCTTTATTATAATGTAACTTTAAAAGGGCAGGAGTAGTGAATGTAGTTATGAATTCTAGGTGTGCAACGGAAATTTGTTCTGAGATTCGAATGAAGCGTTGGGAAATGATGGAGTTGGCGAAAATGTATGGACTTGGCCATGAGTATACCCTTCGCCAAAGCGAGCAGCTTGACAAACTTATAAATGAGTATCTGATCCTTCAACATCATTCATCAGTGGAAGTGAGAAATAAGCGAGATGAAATGGTTGTTATTGTACAGCAGCCCTTTAATGAAGACATTTCCTTTTAGAAGGAACTGAATGCCCATGACTTTTTATATTAGCAGGCAAGAGACAATCAACTTTGTGTGATTTCTGGTGAAATGAAACATATCTGAAAACAAATAAAGAAAGACTTATATAAACAAGAATATATCTTTTGAATTTCCTTTGGATTTGGGGTATATATCGAGGGGAGGTCACCAGAAGGTGTCCTTCGTGCATCGGATTGGTTTAGAAGTCTTAATTTTTCTGAATGGATTACACTGATAAATAAAAAGTAAGAGCTGACTCACTTGATGGAGCCAGCCATGGAAGTACCGCAATTATAAAATTTCCAATAATATGACCATGAACAAAAGGCCGATAATGAAGGAATAGGTGGATGTGCGTTCATTACCATCCCCATGGCTTTCGGGAATCAGTTCCTTATAAACGATGAAAAGCATGGCCCCGGCGGCGAAAGCTAGGCCGTATGGAACCAGGAACCCAATGTAAGAGGTTAAATAATAACCCAGTAAGCCTGTAATTATTTCGATGGTGCCGGTTAAGGTTGCAATCAGGAATGCTGTGAGTTTACCGATTTTTTGATTAATTAAAAACAAGGCGACCAGTAAGCCTTCCGGAGCATTTTGCAGGCCGATGGCAAAAGCGATCAAGTTACCTGTATCAGCTGTATCAGAGGCGTAACTGACCCCGACAGAAAGCCCCTCAGGAATATTATGGAGTGTAATGGCAGTGATGATGAGCAAGGCCTTTTCATCGAACTGAATACCACTTTTCGTATGGCTGAGATCGATATGAGGAATGTTTTGTTCCATGACCGTTAATGTCATTACCCCGAGAAAAACCCCAATTACCAGCTGAATATACCCTCCGGTGGCCAGAGACTCCGGGATCAGGCTCAATAACGAAGCAGCCATCATGATTCCAGCGGTAAATGCCAGTAGCGTGTCTCTGAATCGATGTGTGATTGAACCTTGAATGAACAAGATCGGTAACGCACCAAACCCTGTAGACATAGCAGATAGGATGCTTCCTAATAAAACTCCACTCATAAATTTCTCCTTTGTAAGGTACTTATCGTTACTTCTTTGCGGATTTTTGGGTGAAACAATAATTCATTGTATTTAGACATAAAGAATATGTTCCTGGAAAAAACCATTTTGCATCAATCTTCTGCATACCATTTTTTCAATGTTAGATCAGACGGTAGCAATATGCTGATGATTCCCAGTAATGGCAGGAATCCCACTAGTTTAATCATGGATTCAATTCCAATTATATCTGCAATGGCTCCCAATGAAACGGATCCAATGGCACCCATTCCGAAGGCCAAACCTACGGTCAAGCCTGCCATCGTACCGACTTTTCCCGGGACCAATTCCTGTGCGTATATTACCGTGACGGAAAAACTGCTCATTATAATGAATCCCGCTATCAATAATAAGATAAAAGCGGCTGTAGGAGGTACGAATGGTAAAAGTGCGGTTATTGGCATGCTGGCAGCGAAAGAAAAGAAAATGATGTTTTTACGTCCGAATCTATCAGCAAGCGGGCCTCCGAAAAAAGTACCAACAGCACCAGCTGCCAAAAAGGCAAATAGGAAAAATTGAGCGGCTTTTATCGTGAATGAATACTGTTCGATCAAATAAAAACTATAAAAGTTCGTCATGCACGATACATACCAGGAACGGGCAAAGATTATGAATAAAATCAATACCAAGGCTTTGGCCACTTTATGGGACCGCTCTTTATTGATTATTTTTGCAGCAAGCTTTTTAGGCTGGAAGTGAACTAATTTTTGGGAATACCAATTGGCAATATACAGCAATAGGATAACGGCCATTAAGGCAACCAGGGCAAACCAGAGTGCGCCCTTTTGACCAAATGGGACAAGTACGATGGCTGTGATGAGTGGGGCAAGTGCCTGCCCGCTATTCCCGCCGACCTGATAAATGGATTGTGCCAGGCCTCTCTTTGGTCCGCCTGCCATGTAGGCAACCCTGGAGCCTTCCGGATGGAATATGGCCGACCCTAAGCCCATCAGGATGACTGCACCAAGGATAATGGTATAGTTTGGGGCAATTGCGAGAATGATGACCCCGATTAAAGTACTGGTCAACCCAATGGGCAATGCATATGGAAACGGTTTTTTATCCGTATAAAACCCAACTGCCGGTTGCAGGAGCGATGAGACGATATTCAGGCAGAATGCAATCATTCCAAGTTGTGTATATGAAAGCGACATTGATTTTTCGAGGATTGGGAACATGGCCGGTACGACGGCCTGAAGAGAATCATTCATTAAATGGCATATGCCTATGATGATCATGATTTTCAGAGTCATATCTTGTTTTTGCGTTTTTGTTTTAATGGCAGCGATACTTCCCATCTGTATATATCCTTCTTCCTTATTAAGATTTTTACCTATTCCATAAATAGATTCAATAAGCATGCACCGTATGCATGACACCTTTAAATAAATCGGGATCGTTACTAGCCTTCATGAAAAAAACGATAACTCTTCAAAGTATTGCTAAGTGTGGTCTTTTATAAGCGGCAAGCTGATTGTAACGGTTGTACCGACCAGAGGTTTACTTGAAAACTTGATGGTGCCGTTAAAAGATTCAATGATTCGTTTACACACAAATAGCCCTAATCCCGTTCCTTCTTTTTTCGATGTATAGAAGGGATCGAACACTTTCCCTATATCTTTTTCAGTCAGTCCTTGCCCGTTATCGATGATCATGATTTTAGCCGATTCATTTTCATGGTGAATTCGAATCCTTAACTTTTTCCCAACTTCCATGGCCTCGAAACCGTTTTTGGCAATGTTGAGAATGACTTGTTTGAGTTGATCCTTTGTACAATGAACCAGGATTGGCTCCTTTATGATATTCCATTCCACTTCAATATTGAAGTGACGTGCTTCTGATTCTATTATTGGTCTCAATTCAGCAATGATACTGCGAATATCATATAAGGATAAAGTTTGTACCATTGGCTTTCCTAAAATCAAAAATTCGCTGACGATGCTATTGATCCGTTCAATTTCCTTCATGATGACAGAGTAATAGAACTGATCTTGCTCCTCAGGGTGTTTTTCTACCAGTAACTGAACTAGCCCCTTTATGCCGGTAAGTGGGTTTTTTATTTCATGTGCAGTACTTGCAGCCAATGTACCGACAAAATCTATTTTTTGGCTTTCGTTTAGTAATTTTTGGTTTTTGGCATGCCTGCGAACGATCAGTTCCTCCATGATGATATAAATCATGTGAGTAATAAAGAAGGTGAAAAAGACAAGCATTAAAAAAACATTCATGTTATTTGTGTTAATCTTGTCGGGCACTTTGACGGACAGTTTCCAATCGACTTCGGTCAAAGGAACATCCACCCATGTTGAATGTCCATTGAATCCCTCGGCATTTATATCTAAAATTCGGGTTTTGTCCTTTGTTTCCAATATAAAGGTATGACCAGGGCTGAGCATTTTCAATATTTTTTCCATATGATCCAGCCTGATATGTGCCAATAAAAACCCTTGCACTTTTTTATCTTGATCCAGTATGGGAGCAAAAATGGAAAAATAATTAAAATGAGCGTTATAAAGCTCCTTTGTTCCTGCTACAACTGCTTTTTGAGTTTTTACTGCACGTTCTATATCATTTTGTTCGATTAAATGGTAATGATGGAAATTCTTATTCGTACCCGAAATGGAAACACCGTCGCGATTTAGCCAATATACTCCGGCATACCTGGAATCTGTATCTTTGATCCAGTTCATAAGAAGATCGGTTTTTTTATCATCCATATAAAGCACGGAACTGCTAAGGCTAAGCAGTTCAAGGTTTTCCTTCGTTTCCCTTATAACTTGATCTATGTATTCTTGATAAACCGTTCCCGCCCATTCAGCTTGTTCCTGTCTTTCTTTTTGAAGGGAACGTTCTAAATGCATCCAATAAATGATAGAGAGAAAAATTAATGGTAAAATAACAATAAGTAGGTATGTGGTGAATTTATGCCTTGTTTTCATGTTTGTCACTACTTTAGCTTTTTTTTCAAGTATATCAAAATGATTGATTAAACAATAGTGCATACTAACAGGGCAGATTGACAAAAAATCCTTAATGTCATATAATAACTTTTAATTCAAGATATTTTAATTAAAAATTTTTAAGGTTGTGAAGTTATGGAGAATAATAACATCCAACAGTCTTTGAAACTGTTCATTGTGATGTCTAGAGCTCATCGATCCATTAATGATGTGGTTAATAAACATATAGCTGAAGAGGGTTTGAATCCAACTGAGTTTGCAGTACTGGAATTGCTTTATCATAAAGGGGATCAGCCTCTTCAGCAAATAGGCGGAAAAATCCTGCTAGCCAGCGGCAGCATTACCTATGTCGTGGATAAACTTGAACAGAAGGAATATCTGCAGCGCATAGCATGTAAAGAGGATCGCCGTGTAACCTTTGCAAAGATAACCGATAAAGGAAAGGCCTTTATTGAAGGAGTATTTCCTGAGCATGAAAAAAGAATCGATGATATCATGAGTGTACTTACGCAAGATGAAAAGGCGACCGTGATCGAATTGCTTAAAAAGATTGGGTATTCCGCTCAAAATTAGCTAAAGAACCAGCACCTGGATTTGACTACAGGTGCTGGTTTTTTATGTCTGATAAAACATGAATTTGTTTTAGCGACATAAAAAGGTTTTTAATAAGCTATGGCGAATTAAATTACATTACGACAACCGTGATAATGGTGAATGTTACTTGGAAACGAATTCGATTGGATAACGTCACACTGGTTATACAGAAAAAATGTTTTATATTCGAAAGGGAGTTTACATATGAAATTTAATGAGTATAAATATAAGCGGCCTGAAATGGATGAAATTAAAACCCGGTTCATGAAAGCTTTGGAAAAGTTTACGGATGCTGCAAATGCCGATGCACAAATAAAAGCCATGGAAGAAATAAACGGAATACGAAATTATGTAGGTACGATGTTTAATTTAGTCTATATCCGGCATTCCATAGATACCAATGATGTTTTTTATAAAGCGGAGAATGATTACTTAGATGACTTCTCCCCTGAAATGGAAGAATTGACCTCGAAATTTTACAATGATCTCGTTCGCTCGAAATTCCGTAAGGAGCTTGAGGAGAAATGGGGAACTCAACTATTTGACCTGGCAGAGGCCCAACTCAAAACCTTTTCGCCCGAAATCATACCACAGCTGCAAAAAGAAAATAAATTATCAAGTGAGTATTCACAATTAATTGCCTCTGCAAAAATTCGCTTTGATGGAAAAGAATTAACGCTTGCGCAGCTTCAGCCTTTTATGGAGTCCTCGGACCGTGAGTTAAGGAAAAATGCAAGTGAGGCATATTACGGTTTCTTTGAAGAAAAGCAGGAGGAATTGGATCGTATATTCGATGAACTTGTCAAGGTGAGGAATGGGATTTCGACAGCGCTGGGTTATGGGAATTTCGTGGAACTTGGGTATTATCGAATGACAAGGACTGATTATGATGCTGATATGGTTGCTGCATTCCGCAAGCAGGTGAAAGAGGAAGTGGTACCGCTTGTCACTCGGCTGAAGGAACGGCAGCGGGAACGTCTTGGATTGGAGAAGCTGAACTATTATGATGAGAATTTTCATTTCAGAACGGGTAATGCCATTCCAAAAGGCGATGCTGAGTGGATCATCGGAAATGGGAAAAGGATGTACCAGGAACTATCGCCTGAAACGAATCAGTTTTTCAACTATATGATTGATAATGACCTGATGGACCTTGTGGCGAAAAAAGGAAAAGAAAGCGGTGGCTACTGTACTTTTATAGAAGACTATAAAGCTCCATTCATCTTTTCTAATTTCAATGGCACTTCCGGGGATATTGATGTTTTGACACATGAGGCAGGTCATGCATTCCAAGTGTATCGCAGCCGTGATCTTGATATTCCTGAATATTATTGGCCTACATATGAAGCATGTGAAATCCATTCGATGAGCATGGAATTTTTAACTTGGCCATGGATGGAGCTATTTTTCAAGGAAGATACGGAAAAATATAAGTTTTCCCATCTAAGCGGTGCCCTCATATTCCTCCCGTATGGGGTAGCTGTTGATGAATTTCAGCATTTTGTCTATGAAAATCCTAATGCCTCCCCGGTTGAAAGAAAGCAGGCTTGGCGTAAGATCGAGATGGAATATTTGCCGCATCGCGATTATGAAGGAAATGAATTCTTGGAGCATGGCGGGTATTGGCAGCGGCAAAGCCACATTTATCAATCACCCTTTTATTATATCGACTATACATTGGCCCAGATTTGTGCTTTCCAATTCTGGAAAAGGTCGACTGAAAAAGATGAAACGGCTTGGGAGGATTATTTGAATCTGTGCCAACTTGGAGGCAGCAAGTCCTTCCTTGATCTCGTTGAATCTGCGAATCTGAAATCCCCGTTTGTTGACGGTACTGTACAGTCCGTTGTGAAGGTGATAGACGAATGGCTCTCCACTGTTGATGATAAGGCATTATGAAATGGTCTAACTCTGAACCATGATTATAAAAGAAGACTTGGTTTTCCTTCATGAACACTTTTTTATATAGAAAGAAACCTTATTGGATTGAAGAAATTTGCCACACTCCTGCCGAGGTGCTTGCAATGATGCGGCATGAAAGACAGTCGGCGGAAAGGGAGTGAATTTCTGGAATCAACTGGTACGTTTATTAATTAGTATACAGTCTGAACGCTTGGAGATTATTCCAAGCGTTTTTTTAATATTCATGCATTCGGAATGATCCTTCAAAGTGAAATGCATAGGGGGTTTCAGACTGCACTGTGAGAGAATGAAACCGAGGAAAAAAACAGCCGACGAAAGGAATATTGCCCGGCTTGTCTTAAATGTCCCTTCCTTACATATAAATGTAGGGAGGAGGGGAGAGTATGCTGTCAAGATGGTCAGGGAGTTTTCAGATTGCAGCGGTTTATGTAGGCACAGTCGTCGGTGCAGGATTTGCAACTGGAAAAGAGATTGTCGAGTTTTTTACCCGTTATGGTTTTTATGGCTTTATCGGGATTTTAATAGCAGGTTATATTTTCATATTCACCGGGACGAAAATCATGCTCATTTCCGCAAGGATCAGAGCATCTTCTTATGAGGAGTTCAATCAATTTCTTTTTGGGAAGAAAATAGCACGAATCATCAACTTCTTTTTCCTAATCATGCTGTTAGGGGTGACGGCTGTCATGATTTCGGGTTCTGGAGCCGTTTTTGAAGAACAACTTGGCGTGCCTAAAAGTATAGGAAGTTGGTCTACGATCATCCTGGCATCCTTGGTCCTGATGATGGGCATGCGCGGTGTTTTCACTGTGAACTCGTTTGTTGTACCAATCATGATCTGCTTTAGCGTGATTCTTTTTTTCTCGACTCTAGGTAATGGGGATTTCTTTAAGACCCTTACTAAAGTTCCGGATGAAGTGATCACCGTGAAAATGATTTTGTCCCCCTTTGCCTACACAGCCTTTAATCTTGCTTTGGCACAGGCTGTGCTGGTTCCGGTTGCGTATGAAGTTCGAGATGAGAAGGTCATTAAGCATGGAGCAATTCTTGGAGGGATATTCCTGACCATCATTTTATTGACGGGGCATTTTTCACTTATGACACTTCCTGACGTGAATCGTTATGAAATCCCTTCAGCAGTTATTATGAGAACTGCGGCCGGTCAGTTGTATTGGATGTTCATTTTGGTGATATACGGAGAGATATTCACATCGGTCATCGGAAACATATATGGCTTACAGAGGCAAATCAGCAGTTATATTAAATTGCCAAGCATGCTGATCATAGCGGTGATCTTTTTAATAGCTTTAGTCATTAGTGAATTCGGATATGGAAGGTTACTAGGATATATTTATCCGGTTTTTGGATACATAAGCCTCCTTTTTTTAGTGCTGGTCTGGAAGAGCAAGGCAGGCAAGGAGTAATGGAGAACGGGGGGCCTGCCCTTAAGCCCTCCGTACCATGGGGAAATCAATGGTCACCCTTTCATCAGCGTCTTAGCCATCTCTAGAAAAGCATCCCGGTAATCTTTATCTTTTTTCGTGAACATCGTTAAGCGGACGGGGGCTTTTTCATCCTTGAGCAAAATGGAAGTGATGACATCATCCCCACTTTCCACTTCAAATCCTGTGCCGCTCTCGATATCGAGTGAAGGATCCCTAATCGTTTCTGAAATGCTTTTCAGCTGGTCTTGAACATTTTCTTCCACCTCATCCCAACTGACATCGGCCTTCAACAATTCGATTCTCATATAAATGGAGTCATCTTCAATCAGGAACACAATATCTTTTCCAGGTTCTTCGGCACTTAACCTGAATTGTTGCAAAACATAGAGGCTGAACGGTTGATTATCGCTTTTTTTTAGGAATGCTGTTTTTTCTTTTGCTTCCCCGTTCATTGTATACTGCAGGTTTTGCTCCATCAGTCTTATTTTATTACGATTGCCTCTTTGAGAAGTGTTGCCTCCGTTCTCCTCTTTTATTGAATCTTCCTGTGGCTCATCTGCATTTTCGTCTGTGGCCGTACCGCAGCCAGTCAGCAGAAAAGCGGCGAATGTGACACAGCCAATATAACGTGTCCAACAAGTCATGTGTTTCCCTCCTCTTTCTGATAGAAATTTCAAACTGGATATTCCTGCATCACATACAGGTGCTTTTCCCTTTAATGAATTAGACGGCATGAAATGGAAATGGTTACAAAAAGCGGGGGAATCGAATGGGGCGATTGCTAAAAAGTGAAAAACGGAATGGTCATCTAGTAACCATCCCGTTTGATAAATTGAATTATCCTATGATTTTATAATTTTTATGGTTTACGACTGTTTTTTGTTCAAGCTCCAAATCACGATAATTTTCCATATACGTGACGTCCACGATTACTGAGTTCTCGTTCACTTTCTCGACGATTCCTTTTAAGCCTTCTCTAAATTCAATGATATTTCCAACTTCCGCTTTCTTCATGGTAATCATCCTTTCCCATTTTGTTTCCAATGATCAAAAAGTAACAATGGAGTAATTGGATTATTCGAACATCTTGCCGTTTAGATTTTGACGTGGGAAGTGCTAGTAAGAGAATTAGTTATCTCTTATGTCGGTACAGTAAGCTAAACTTTTAAAAGGAGGTACGATTCTTGTAATGGAGCGTTGTAAAGATGTGGCATAATTTGGTATATCTTGCAAACGCAGTTATGCGTACCAGTATGTAATTATATGTACAAAAAATGCCAAACATTTTACATTATGATATTTTAATATACAGTTTGCACTATTTTAAAGCATTCGTAAAGAATAATGTAGTAAGTGGGCAACAAAAAATTACGATTTATATGAAGTGGCAAGTTTATGTTAAAATGAAAGTGGAATTTCTCCTGTCTGAAAATGATGGAACATTCGATAATTAAGGAGGATAATATATGAATGCAGAGGAAGCAAAAGAAGTACTCGATAAATTGGCAAATCGGGAAATGGAAGAGTTCCGGATAACAAAAGAAGAATTTTTAGCTTTTCGTGAGGTTCTTGTTAAAAGGGATGACTTTAAACATTTTCGGGGGAATGCTCAACATAACGGTGTGATAATTTATACGTATTTAGAAGAAGCGAGAAGTTGATGGATGTATAGTTTGGGGTGGCTCATGATTGAGCCACCCCAAATTATTTATAATGGAAAAATCAATTGTTTCCTTAATTTATTTAAGGCGGACTTTCTCCATGATTTGACGGCTGCAGCAGTAACTTGATATATCTCAGCTATTTCAGTCACGGTTTTATTTTCAAGGTATGTCTGTAAAAGCCAGCGTTGCTGATTCAGTGTCAATCCTTCCGTATAGGTTAATATATTTTCGATGGCAAAGGCCTCTTCATGCATTGAAAAAGGATCTTTAATCATCTCTAATAGGAAGGAATCAAAGGGTTCGGTACGGATTTCATATTTATGATGATGCTTTAATTCGTTCAGAATTTTGCCTTTGATTACCGTATAGGCATAGTTGGAGAATTGTCCGTATTCCTCATTGTAATTCCCTAATGACTCCCATAAAGCGATCAAGCCTACTTGAAAATATTCTTCCTTATTTTTATAGATGGAAAGTGAGCGGATAATATGATGGATCATCGGGGTGAATTCTTCCGTTAGCGCTGAGAAATCTTTCATTAAGCAAGTCACCTTTAGAAAGTGCACTTTCCTGTATTCCCGGGTGCTTCTACCATAAATAAATCGATCGGATAAAGCCAAATGGCATAACCGAAAAATGGCGGTAATAACAAGTGGGTTTTAAAGGAGCTAAGAGAACCTTTTTGATGAGAAAAGGATAATTAAGGAAATATTGAGTATGTGGGACCAAATGAAAAAACACATCCTAAGATTGGATGTGCCGAAACATCATGTTCCGTTTGTCGACAAGGGTAGTTTGGAATGGCCTCATTTAAAACAAGGATATATTTTATAGTTCAACTTTGATTTCCACTTCACCGTCTGTGAGCCTCCTCGGCACGCCTGCGGGGGTCCCCCTCAGACCGCTTTTCCTGCAGGAGTCTCGAACACCCATTCCAATCAACTTTGTTTTAAAACATAAAAATCCTTTTGTCCACAGTTTTTTTTGAGGTGATATAAAATTTAGATTTCCACTTCAGGCACTCGCTTTCCGCGGGTGTTCCGGGTGCCCCTCTGCGCTCTTTAAGCCTGTGGGGTCTCCCTTAGACGCGCTTTTCCGTACCTTCCATTCCAATCAACTTTGTGATATTTAAAAAAACAGCTGGCTCGTCTTATTCCGAACCCTATATAAGACTAGTATATCCTTCATGTTTTTTTCCTGTAATAATTAATGCATGGAGAAATTTGCTACACTCCAGCCGAATAACTGGCTGGCCGAGACCCCGCAGACGCTTACGTCGAGGAGGCTTGGCAGACAGCCGGCGGAAGGGGAGCGGATTTTTGAAATCAACTCGATCTTTTTTTAATAAAACCAATGTATTTGTTAACTTTGCGATTTTCTGAATCCAGCATCCTGTGCGTCTTTTTCAGTACAAAACATTTCTTCTGGTTTAGTTATTTCGTAATATTGGCCCGAAGGAATGTGATAAATTTTATTGCCTTTGGAATTTATATTCCCTTTAATTTGCGGGTTATTGCAAGACCCAGTTGGCTTTTCCACGGATGCTTCTTTTGACTTCGAATCATCGAACCCTTTTGAAGTTGCATAGTTTTCAATTGACCAAATACCGATTTCGTCTTGTTGGGCTTGTTTTTGAATATTTTCCAATTCATCAAGGTATTTCGTGTTCGGTGCATAAACATAGGCTACCCTCGCCAGTCCTTTTTCCAGCAGGAGTTTATTCACCATTTTACCATCTACATAAAAATAGGCCAGCAGCCGGCCGTATTTATCTCTTTCACCTATGCCGGTTTCTACTTCCACTTTAGAGCCCGAAGGCATGAGTTCCTTGGCGAACTTGCTTGCTTCAGGTCCAAAAGGCTGAACGGGCTTGGATGGATGCACGGTTTCTGGAGTATCTATCAACAGGAGCCTGACCGTTTCTTGATTTCCATTAGTCATTTTGATTTTTACTGTATCTCCGTCAATAACTTTGATGATCTCGGCTGTGAATGTCTTGCCTTTCTCTTCATTTGAAGAATCCGCACTGGAACGGGTGTCTTCGTTGGAAAGTGAATCTTCCTGTTTGGATTGATTGATCACGTTATCTGAAGCTGCCTGGCAGCCAGACAACGTGATCAGGCAAAGTGCAGTAAGGAGAAAAACATTCAGGTAAGAATGTAAAAAGGAATTTCCGTTCATGATAAGTCCCTCCATTTATTAAGGTGTTTTCCACGTCCGTCATGGATATATTCGGCAGGAATAATACTAACCTATAAAAATGCGAAAGAAAATGAAAATCTTTACATGCATCGCTACCCCATATCAGGATAGTTTCTTATAATGATATCGTGGAGTAAGGGAGGCAGGCGGGTAAAATGATATTCAGGCTAGAAAATATTAAATATAAAGGGATTTTGAATATTGATGATTTGGAAATACCGGCGTGTATGGTTACTTGTTTGACTGGGGAAAGCGGTTCAGGAAAAACCTCACTGCTGCGATTATTGAACAGGATGGATGACCCGGATAGCGGTTCGATTTATTATCAGGATCAGTTGCTGGATGAATTCAACCCGATAGAGCTCCGGCGTAAAGTCACAATGCTTTCTCAGGCACCATTCACTTTACCGGGTACGATTGAAGAAAATCTTCAGATTGGCCTGGAATTGACGGAACGGGAAAAAAAGGATAAAGAAGAATTGGTTAAAGCACTTGAAACGGTCCAGTTACAGAAGTCCTTAGACGAGGGTGCGGAATATCTTTCTGGCGGGGAGAAACAGAGACTGGCACTGGCGAGGTTACTTTTATTGAACCCCGACGTGTATTTATTGGATGAGCCGACTTCAGCTCTTGATGAGGAAGCCGAGCTGACGGTCATGGGGCGTTTTTTAGAAGGAGTGAAGCGGGAAAAAGGAACGGTCATCATGATAACCCATTCAAAACAGCTGGCGGACATGTGTGCTGAACATAGGATCGTTCTGAAAAAGGCGAAGGAGAGTGACTATTAATGGAGTCGAATGGGATAATAGATATTGAGTTCTGGCGTCTTTGTGCGGCCTACGTGTTTGTAGTGATTCTGCTCATAATCGTGAAGTGGCGCGGGATTACACGGGAAAAGCAAATCATGCTCGCCACGGTGCGGATGACTGTCCAACTCATTCTCGCAGGATATGTTTTGACATATATCTTTGAAAATCCCCACCCATTACTTTCTTTAGGATTTTTATGTGCGATGGCCCTATTTTCCATCCATAATATTTTTAAGCAAGTGTCCCATACTCTTAATAAGAAAATCAAAAGGATCGTTATCTTAAGTATGTTGTCAGGTCCAATGGCTGCCTTGTTTTATTTTAATGTGGTCGTGATTCATTTCACGCCATGGTATGAGCCGAGGTACTTCATTCCAATTGCAGGGATGATCGTGGGGAATGCCATGACCGGAGTGACATTGGCGCTTAAGAACCTCCATGAAGGGATAAGCGGTAATCGTGAAAGGGTAGAAGCGATGTTGATGCTTGGAGCGACTCCAGCGAGGGCTGTGAAGAAATATGTGGATGCTGCATTCGACTCGGCTGTGCTCCCGACTTTGAACAATATGCTCGGGATGGGGATTATCTTCCTTCCAGGAATGATGACAGGGCAAATCATTTCGGGGATAAGCCCGCTAATTGCTATTGAGTACCAGATTGCGATTCTGATTGGAATTCTCGGAAGTGTTTCATTAACGGTGGTCCTTTTTATTATGCTGAGTTTCAGGGCTTTTTTTACCAAAAATGCACAGCTTTCCATTTAATCATTGAAGAATCTGAAAAGTAATAGTTGCAGTTCCATCTATATTTTTGTACTATTTTGTAGGTACCAATAGTTTTGGTTTGTTTGTTGGGAATGATAATGCTATCCTGATAAGGAAAAGGGCATTTCTTTTTTCATTTGGATAGAGAAAACCCCTTACATAACCTATTTTTGTTAATTTATCTTAAAGGAGATTGATCTATATGGTAGAAAAAACATTTACAGTAACTGCAGAAACAGGAATTCACGCGCGTCCGGCAACATTGCTAGTACAAGCTGCAGGAAAATTTGATTCAGAAATAAACCTTGCATATAAAGAGAAAAAAGTGAACCTTAAGTCCATTATGGGTGTAATGTCCCTAGGTATCGGCAAAGGTGCGGAAATTACGATTTCTGCTGAAGGAAGCGATGAAAATGATGCACTGAACACACTTGCTGAAACGTTGAACAGAGAAGGATTAGCAGAATAATGTCCACTTTGATTAGTGGAATAGCTGCTTCAAACGGTATAGCCATCGCTAAAGCCTATCGACTGACTGAGCCAGATTTATCGATTGTAAAAAGAAGCATAGAAGATGTCGGGGCTGAAATATCCCGTTTTAAGGAAGCTATTCAAAAGTCAATAAATGAATTGGAAATAATCAGGGATAAAGCCGAAAAGGATCTAGGGGCCGATAAAGCCGCAATCTTTGACGCGCACCTGCTTGTTTTGGCTGATCCGGAACTTATCACTCCAATTCAGGATAAAATACAATCAGAAAACGTCAACGCAGAGTTTTCTTTAAATGAAACCGCAAGCATGTTCATTACGATGTTTGAACAAATGGATAATGAATACATGAAGGAACGAGCAGCGGATATCCGTGACGTCACGAAACGGGTGCTGTCACATCTTTTAGGTGTTCATATTCCTAATCCGAGCATGATTGCTGAAGAAGTGATCATCATTGCGGAGGATTTGACTCCATCCGATACAGCACAGTTGAATCCGGCATATGTTAAAGGATTCACGACCGATATCGGTGGACGTACATCCCATTCAGCCATAATGGCCCGTTCATTGGAAATTCCAGCAGTCGTTGGAGCGAAGTCAGTGACCACTACCATTGAAAATGGTGACTTGGTGATAATTGACGGGTTAAAGGGAGAAGTCCACATCAATCCCACTCCTGAACTCGTGAAACGCTACGAAGAGGAGCAGGAAGCCTATGCCAGGCAAAAAGCTGAGTGGGCGAAACTTGTTCATGAAAAAACCGTTACGAATGATGGCCACCATGTGGAATTGGCAGCCAATATTGGCACGCCGAAAGATCTGGAGGGCGTACATCAAAATGGCGGTGAAGGCATCGGGTTATATCGTACGGAATTTCTTTATATGGGCAGAAATGACTTTCCAAGTGAAGAAGAACAGTTCGAGGCATACAAAGCTGTGCTGGAAGGAATGTCAGGGAAGCCTGTAGTCGTCAGAACGCTTGATATAGGCGGAGACAAGGAGTTGCCTTATTTAGAGCTTCCTAAGGAAATGAACCCTTTCCTTGGCTACCGTGCGATTCGCCTTTGCTTAAATGAGCAGGAGATTTTCCGGACCCAGCTGCGTGCCCTGCTTCGTGCAAGCATTTACGGGGATTTGAAGATCATGTTCCCGATGATTGCAACACTGGCTGAATTCCGCGAAGCTAAAGCCGTCTTGGCTGAAGTCAGGCAGGAATTGCTTGATAATGGTATTCAAGTTGCCGAAAAGATTGAAGTCGGAATCATGGTTGAAATCCCTTCAACTGCAGTGATGGCGGATATATTTGCTAAGGAAGTCGATTTCTTCAGCATAGGCACTAATGACTTGATTCAGTATACGATGGCCGCTGACCGAATGAATGAGAGAGTATCTTATTTATATCAACCATACAATCCAGCGATTTTACGCTTGGTTAAAATGGTCATAGATGCAGCTCATAAAGAAGGGAAATGGGCCGGAATGTGCGGGGAAATGGCTGGAGATGAAGTGGCCATCCCGATTTTAATCGGATTGGGCCTTGATGAATTCTCTATGAGTGCCACTTCGATTTTAAAAGCACGTTCTTTAATTAGCCAACTTTCGCTTGAAGAGATGAAAAAATTATCTCAGGGAGTTCTGGGGCTGGACACGAATGATAATGTGAAAGAAGCGGTTGTTAACGCTTTGAAGAAATAATTAAAATCAGGAAAACAGCACCCCATCCATTAGAACCTTCGGATGGGGTGCTGTCCTGTAATTCTTGTTTACTTTAAAGAAAAAATGTTTATTGCACCAAAAAAGGGGTAAATAAAAAGCAAGCACAGTTGTTTAGCTCTTTTAGGGCAGCTGACATTCTCATTTCCCCCTTTGAAGCCGGTTGGTTATCCAGCCGGCTATTTTTTTTGCAAATAAAAAATCACAAGAATGATTATTCAGATTTTTCACTTTACGGTTATAACGATATAATGGAATTATATTTTTAAGAAGATGGAGGTTAGATATAATATGGAATTACATTTGGAAAAGAAAAATGCCTTGATTTTAGCTTCAAGTCAAGGTTTGGGGATGGCTATGGCAGCCGAATTGGTTAAAGAAGGAGCAAATGTCATGCTAGCCAGCCGTGATGGGGAAAAGCTAGCCGCCGTACAAAAGGAATTATCACAGCTTGGGACGGGTAAAGTTTCTTATAAGGTAACGGATATAACAAAAGCTGAAGATATTAAAAGCCTGGTTGCGCAAACCGCTGAAGAATTCGGCGGTATCGATATTCTTATTAATAATGCCGGAGGTCCTCCAGGAGGTTCTTTTTCAGATTTCAATGATGAAGAATGGCAACAATCTTTTGAACTTAATTTACTAAGCTTCATAAGGACGATTCGTGAGAGCTTGCCACATTTAAAAAAACAAGGCGGGAAAATCGTTAATATTGCTTCTTCATCCATTAAGGAACCGATTCCAGGACTGATATTATCGAATACATTCCGGACGGCAATCGTTGGTTTGTCGAAGACGTTAGCTTCAGAATTAGCACCAGACAGGATTTTGATCAATACAGTCGGTCCAGGAAGAATCGCAACGGATCGTGTTCAGCACCTTGATAAGATGAATGCAGAGAAACAAGGCGTCACTCCTGAGGAGATGACTGAACTATCCATTAATAAAATCCCTCTTGGGCGTTATGGGGAACCCGAGGAATTTGCAAAGTTCGTTACTTTCCTTGTTTCAGGTGCTAATACATATATAACGGGGCAGTCCTATTTAGTTGACGGAGGTATGATAAAGTCCATTTAAGTTCTGTTTTAAACAAAATGATTGGGAGGAATCTGCATTGATGCAATCGAACAAAGTGATCGGCTTCATTGGTTTAGGAGTTATGGGAAAAAGCATGGCCGCACATCTGCTTAAGGCGGGGTTTGAGGTATTTGTTTATACAAGGACGAAAGATAAGTCAAGTGAACTGCTCTCACAGGGAGCGAAGTGGGCAGCTGCTCCAAAGGAAATTGCGCAAAAAGCTAATGTGATCATTTCCATGGTGGGATACCCTAGTGATGTGGAGGAAATCTATCTTGGGGAAAATGGGCTTATCGAGAACGGGAAACAAGGAACCTATTTAATCGATATGACGACCTCGACTCCAACTTTGGCAGTGAAGATAGCAGAGGAAGCGAAGAAAAGGGGCATGGAATCCTTGGATGCACCGGTTTCCGGAGGAGATATCGGTGCTCGTGATGCAAAGCTCACGATCATGGTCGGCGGGTCTAGTGAGGCATTTGAAGCGGTCCGGCCCATTTTTGAAATCCTTGGCAGCAATGTTGTCCATCAAGGCCCCGCTGGTTCAGGACAGCATACGAAAATGTGCAATCAAATCGCCATTGCATCCAATATGATCGGAGTGACTGAAGCGATTTCCTATGCCAAAAAGGCGGGGTTGGATCCGGACCGGGTATTAAGAAGCATATCATCGGGGTCTGCCGGGAGCTGGTCATTGTCCAATCTCGTACCGCGGATGGTTGAAGGGGATTTTGAACCTGGTTTTTATATCAAGCATTTTATCAAGGATATGAAGATTGCACTCGATGAAGCGGAAAGAATGGGAATGGACGCTCCTGGATTAAGCCTGAGCAAATCCCTGTATGAGGGGCTGGCAGAAGCTGGCGAAGAAAATAGCGGTACACAGGCATTATATAAACATTATAATTAAGTGCTAGCATTTCTTTATCATGAATAAGCTGATAGCGACAGCCTTTACAAAAAGGAGTGAAAGCTATGGGCGAATTCGATGATATCAATATAAAATTCCAGGAATTAGAAGATGGTCGATATATTGTAAGAATTGAAGGTTTTAAACGAGAAAAAACCATTCATCAAACAAAGCCCATTCGTTGGGATCTGAAATTAATGAATGAAAGTCCGCTAATCTTGCCGGTGAAATTCAGTCATATCGAAACGAATGCCGGTTTTCAGATACTGATGCGCGAATTGAAGAGCTTAGGCTTTTCAAAGCCGCGCTCCGCAAAGGAATTTGAAGAAGTGATGGCTGATTTACTTGGGTCCATCGTTGAAGTGAGCCTTACCACGACAAATAAGGAAGAAGGATATCGGGAAATTCGTTTTTTACGAAGATTGTATTAGTTGGCGGCAAGGTGAAAAGCCTTAGGTAGCCTGACATCCTTGAAAATTGGAAAGTGGCCTTCAATTGAAGGCCACTATTTTTTGCGATTACTTTTTAGCTAAAAAAGCTTCAATACGGTCCAAGGCCTTTTCCAGGGTCTCCATGGAATAGGCATAAGATATCCTGAAGTACCCTTCGCCAAGGGGAGAGAAGGCATCTCCAGGGACCACTGCCACTTTTTCCTGTTGAACAAGCTTAAGGCAAAAGTCAAGGGAAGAGTCATAGCCTTCAGGCAGCTTTATAAAGAAGTAAAAGGCACCATTTGGTTTGACTATTTCCAGTTTCATCGCTTGTAAGCGACTGTACACGTATTCCCGTCTCCGTGCATACTCAGTCTTCATGGGGATTGCATCATTTCTGCCTGCCGTCAATGCTTCCAAGGCAGCTCTCTGCGATATGGATGCGGCACATGTCACATTGTATTGGTGAACCTTCAGGAGATGCTGAGAGATGGCTGCAGGCGCAAACAGAAGGCCAATCCTCCACCCGGTCATGGAATGGGACTTGGACAATCCGTTCAAGACGATGGTTTGTTCTTTTAAGAAAGTGGCAATCGAAACATGCTCCTGATCGAATACCAGCTCACTGTATATCTCATCAGCCAATATGAAGATGTCCTTGCCCCTAACAAGTTCGGCAATGTCCAATAATTCTTCGGCAGTTAATGTAACCCCGGTCGGATTCGATGGATAGGGCAGAACGATGCACCGAGTGTTTTCAGTTATGTACTTTTCAAGTATATCTGCCGTCAAACGAAATCCATTTTTTGTTGTATCGGCATAAACAGGTGTTGCGCCGCACATCTTAATGATGGGTTCGTATCCCGGATATACCGGACCAGGTAATATTACTTCGTTCCCTGGGATGAGGATCGTCCGAAAGGCAATGTCTATGCCTTCGCTGGCACCAGAGGTCACGATCACTTCATTCGCGGGATCATACTCAAGATTGTATTTATCTTTTACATAATTTGAAGCGGCTTCCCTTAATTCCAGATAGCCGGCATTGTGAGTATAAACGGTATAGTCATTATTGATGGCTTGTTTTGCCGCTTCTTTAATATGCGTTGGAGTTGGAAAGTCAGGCTGTCCTATCGTTAAGGAAATGGTGCCTTCGATATCAGCGACCATATTGTAGAATTTGCGGATTCCTGATATTTGTACGTCTTTTACTAGAGGGTTTATTAAATGTTCCATCTATGAATATCCTCCCTTATCTACCTACATGAATTTATGTACTATGTTTGACTCATTCATCCTATTTTATCATTTAGTTTGGAGGGGGAGAAAACTTTTTGAGATTAATGAAATAAAGGTATAATGTATGATAAGAAAATTTTGAGGGTTGATACATTTGATAAGGACTTGCGCAATTACTTCTAATCAAGAAATCAGTTTTGATTTACCGCTAACGGAAATGAATAATCCGGATATCGAGTGGTACTGGGTGGATTTTTCCAATCCCACAAACAAGGAAATCGAACTTTTAACCAATCATTTTCACTTTCATCCGCTGGCAATTGAAGATTGCCTGGATGATTTTAATCAACGTCCCAAAATGGACTTTTATGAAGGCTACCAATTTCTTGTGATTCATGCTTTAAGGGAGAAGGTATTTAAAGCAGTGGAATTGGATATGTTTGTTGGTGAAAAATGGATAGTCAGTTTTCATAAGGAAGATATGCTTGAACTGGAAAAGGTATGGGAAGAAATTGCCGGTAATAAAATGTTGAAGCAAAGTCCCTTTTTCTTGATGCATAGGATAATTGACAGGATCGTCGATGAATTCTTCCCGCCTGTTTATAAAATTGAAAGCGAATTGGCTAGCATTGAGGAAAATACTGAAAATGACACGATTAACGAATTGATGGATCAGCTTTTCGATTTACGTACAGATATGTCCAGGCTCCGTCGGACCATATTGCCGATGCGTGATTTATTGTACAGAATGATTTCATCGGAGCGTCTGAATTACTTGAAAGATCAGCATCTATATTTTAATGATGTGTACGATCATCTTCTTAAATTGACTGAAATGCTTGAATCGTATCGAGATTTTTCGTCCGATATCCGTGATAGCTATTTGTCTGTGAACTCTAATAATATGAATTCAACGATGATGACATTGACTGTCATCACTACCATTTTCATGCCGCTGACCTTCATAGTGGGCGTATATGGGATGAACTTTGAATATATGCCGGAATTAAATTGGCATTATGGCTATTTCCTCATTCTTGGAACGATGGGCGGTATTGCCTTGATGATGTTTTTATTCTTTGTAAAAAAAGGTTGGCTCAATCCAAAGAAAAGGTCGCGAAAGAGATAAGAAACATTTGAGAAATTGGTGAGTATGCATTATTTAGTTTGCGCGGCGGGGGTTTATATCGAAGGGATAGGCTCACGAATGATATGGTGGCGGAATGACAGTGGTGAAAATGAGCTTGGAAAAAGGGGGACTCAGATGGGTCCCTTTTTTGTTTGGGCTTTAATAAAGGCTCTTTTCGTAAAGATTGTTGTTTTTAAAACGAAACTATTTAAGGTTGATTGGAGCGGAAGTGCGAGACTCCTGCGGGAGCAGCGGGACAGGTGAGACCCCACAGGCGTTTACGCCGAGGAGGCTCACCGCCCGCACCAAGGAAAGCGAGCATCTGGAGGGGAAATCAACCACAACTCACTACCTGGTAAATAGCAACAAAGTCTGTGAAAACAGCCTTAATAAATGATCACTTCTGGATTTTTTTTATCCATGCTCTAAACAAAAGAAATATTTAACCGAATTATTAGGTATGAGTTCATTGATGAAACCATGATATTTTTCCTAGCGGTTTAATGATTTATGGAATTTTGAAATGAAAAAGCAGAAGGGCGGGATGAAACAGTGGAAGCAAATAAAGGTATATTACTGGAAAGTGGAACGAATGAGCTTGAGATAGTGGAATTCGGTCTCGGAAAGAATAAATTCGGCATTAACGTAATTAAGGTGAAGGAAATCATCAATCCTGTCCCCATCACGCTTGTCCCTCATTCCCATCCAAATGTGGAGGGGATCATCGAGCTTCGCGGAGAAGTACTGCCAGTTGTGAATGTCGCGGATGCTTTAGGGTTTCCTCCATCTGAAACTCCTGAGCAGGATAAATTCATAGTGGCTGAATTCAATCAGCAAAAAGTGGTTTTCCATGTCCATACCGTAACACAGATCCACCGTATTTCCTGGTCCCAAATCGAAAAGCCTTCGGATATGTATCAGGGCCTTGAAAGTCAGATTATCGGAGTAATAAAATTAAATAGTGAAATGTTACTGTTACTCGATTTTGAAAAAATAGTGGTCGAAATCAATCCAGAATCAGGAATAAACATCCAACAGGTAAAAAAGCTTGGTATCCGGCAAAATTCTGACAAGAGAATCCTGATTGCTGAAGATTCACCATTACTGAGAAAGCTGCTGTTCGATACATTGTCAGAAGCAGGATTCAAGTACTTGGAGTTTTATGAGAATGGACTTGATGCATTTAATTATCTTGAGAATTTGATTGAATCAGGAAAAGTGGTTGAAGATGAAGTGCAACTGGTGATTACCGATATTGAGATGCCTCAGATGGATGGACATCATTTGACCAGAAGAATAAAGGAAAACGGGGAACTCGCTGGGCTGCCGGTGATTATTTTCTCTTCTTTGATTACTGACAGCCTGCGTCATAAAGGTCAGGTCGTAGGGGCTGACGCGCAAATCAGCAAGCCTGAAATTGCAGAGCTTATACAGTTGATAGACAGATTGGTATTATGAATGTGAAAAAGGGCCGAGGAGGCGTTACCTCACGGCCCTTTTGATTTATCAATGATCAATACTTGGAACCTTTTCCTAAAAAGGAGGATGGGAATGGATTGTGAAAAGGTTGCTTGACCGAATTGCGCCCGTGAGCCCTTTTCTCGGTATTGGTTGTGTTCGGTTGTTTTTCACCTGCTTGTCCAACGTAAGTTTGCAGGATCTGTTTGGCTTTTGATAATGACAACGCGGCTTTAGGGTTCCGTATGGAGGCTGCCCGGCTGCCGAGGTGGGGTAGTTTTTTCAAATCTTCCTTAGTGGGAGGTAAATGAAAAACATATGATCCGCATTCGACAATGACATCGGATTGTTGTGCTGCAAAGCGAGGGTTATCAGAGAAATGAAGTCCAATCTTCTTCGCTTTTCCTTCTTGCATAAGCTTGCTTAATGCGAGCCGTTTTAAATTATATAAATTCTTTGGCTCCAATGCAGTCTTTGCATGTTTATTGACAATAAACACGGCTTGGGCAAGGGAGTTTATCGAAAACTCATCCCTTTCAGAATGTCCTTTCGTTTGGTTCATTAGTGGAAACTCCTTTTCTTAATAAGGTTAGTAGGACGTTACATACAGACTTCCTTCAGGAAAAACCTGTTTTATATATTGGTTGAAATAGGGACGTATGTGCAACTAGGCAGAAAATAGTGAAAAAATTAAGCATGTACATCTCTAGGGTATGACCATCATTTCCCAACACTTTACCATCTATTCATTTTCATATTATACCACTTCAAAATATATAGGGAAGTAAAATTCAATTCGGCTCCCTTTTGGTCCAAGAAAAAGAAGGCGTTTATGTCGCCTTCTGTCCAACTCTTATTGAGTGTAGATATTGATATTTTCAGATACCCCAGCCTGTGCGCCGAATTGTTGTTGTTGGTAACCCTGAAAGCCTTGATAGGGCGGGTACGCTGGATAAGCAGGGTAAGGAGGGTAGGCGGGCGGGTATGGAGGAGGATATGGAGGATAGACAGGTGGACGGTTATTGAATAGCAACGGTCCAATTGCCAATCCTGCAACAAAAGCTACAGGAGCCAATAGCGGAAAGAAAGGAAAGAAGCGCTCGTCATTCCAATATCCAGGTCCATATTCATTCCCATATGCATTTCTGTAATCGTTCTGCAGCATTATGGTCTGTGGATAGTGGTAGTAAGGTAAATACTGTGTTTGCATAATTAGCCTCCTTTTCTCAAATTCTTTACATAGTATGGATTTTTTAAAGAAAAGAGCCTGTTTCATCTTAATCTGTTATAATGAAGCTACTTATGATAAAAATTTGGGGTGTCCTGGATGGAAAGGTTTAAAAACATTTTTGCAGTCGGTTTTGGAGGAGCGGCTGGAGCGATATTGCGTTATTGCGTAATCTTGTCTGCCGGCCATTCCTTCTTCCCACTTGGAACCCTCTTAATAAATATAGTAGGCAGCTTTTTACTTGGAATGATAAATGGGTATTTCGCCTCAAAAAAGAAATCGTTTGTTTTTTTTGCCCTGGGCAGCGGGTTTTGCGGCGGTTTTACCACAATGTCCACATTTTCTCAGGAAGTGGTGAATCTCCTGCAGACTTCTCTGCCATTGGCGGGAATGTATCTTGGAGCCACGCTTTTATTTGGTTTGGCCGCTGGTTTCCTTGGACTGGGCCTGTTTGAAAAAAGGAGAGGTGAGACTCTTTGATTGAGGTCCTTTCAGTTTTTATAGGAGGCTTTTTTGGGGCAGCTTCTAGATATGTCTTGCAGATTATTTTTAATAGGCTATTGCCAGCCGTCTCGATACCCTTTAGCATTTTACTGATTAATCTTATAGGATCCTTTGGGCTGGGAATGGTGTTGCCACAGAAAGAAAGCTGGGCTTTATCTTTGCAGGTTTTTCTGACTATAGGTTTCCTTGGCGCTTTTACGACCTTTTCAACATTCAGTATGGAAACACTTGAACTTATAAGAAAACACCGTTATATAGATTGCCTTATCTATATAACGGTGTCTGTTTTAGGTTGTATCGGCACTTTCCTATGTGGCTATTTAAGTATGGTATAACCTTTATGGCAATTACCACGGGTACTGGTAAAAAAAACCTGGTTTTCTCAGATATACATCTAATGCTATAATTCATAGGAGTCGATTACAAATGATTCAGGGCAACAAGTTGTTTTATCCGCACAGGTTTTGTTAATAAGTGTGGCGGTTTTCCCCTGTGTTCTTTTTCTATCATTTTTCGGCTTGGAATTCGTAAACAGTTAACTCCGGACGTGAAAGAAAACGATAGGGGAGACGGGTAGTGCCAAGGCCTCGATTAACATGTAACGTTAATGAATCGATTTCATATGTGCCTTCCCGGTACTTTTCAGCGTATGGGGGAGTTACCAGGGCACCGGCGAAGGGGATTTGCACTTGACCTCCATGACTGTGACCGCTTATTTGATACTGGATGTCGTAAGTCCTTGATATGTCGGCAAGGTCAGGGGCATGTGAAAGCATGATGGTGAACACTTCTTTCGGGATGCCGAAAAGGGCTTTTTCAAAATCCGGCTTTCCTAGCATGGCATCATCAACGCCGGCAATGATTATTTCTTCAGCCGTTAATAAGGTTATCTTAGCTGAGGTATTTTGCAACATGGTAAAATGGGATTTTTCCATGATATCGCTGTAAATTTCCGAGCCATATCCCCCATGATCATGGTTACCGTAGATGCTGAATTTTCCAAGCGGCGCTTTGAGCTGATTCAAAACGAGAGGGATTTTTTGGTGAGCCTTGTATTTATTAGGCTGGTCCATTAAATCTCCAGTAAATAAAATAACATCAGGGTCCAGTTCGTTTATCTTATTGACAATTGCTTGTAAATCCTTAAGCTGAAATTGAAAGCCTAAATGCGTATCGCTGAATTGGACCATTTTCATGCCATGAAAACCTTTTGGGATAAGCGGATTGCTGATGATTTTATGCTTGGTTTCCAACCATTTCGGCTCCAAATTATGGGCATAAAAGTTTCCGCCAATACCTAAACCGGTTAAGGTAGCCAAAGTACCAAGACTTTTCTTTAAGAATGTTCTTCTGGAAATGGGTTTATTCAAATTAATCAACCTATCTAATATAAAAATGTTACTTCCTCATACTAACAAACAATATACATAAATTGAAGAAAATATCTTCTATAAGCTTATGAAAAACATGTAAACTGGGGTTTGATGAAACCGTATCCGGTTTGAAATTGAACATCTATACGGAGGTAACATGATGACCGAACCAATGTTTATTACACTGATTATACTTCTATGCGCGATTGCGCTTTTTATACAAGGAAAATTTCGAGCAGATTTAATTGCACTTAGTGCGCTATCCATTCTTGGGTTACTGGGGATTCTTTCATTGGATGAACTAGTGGCCGGTTTTGCGAATCAAGTGGTCATCATGCTGGCTGGGCTATTCATAGTCGGTGCCGGCCTGTTAAATACAGGAATCGTGGAAAAGGCAGGAAACAAGTTGTTGGGTTTATGTGGGGGCAGTGAATGGAAATCGCTGCTTATCGTCATGCTGACAGCAGGAATATTAAGTGCTTTTTTAAGCGGAACTGGAATTGTTTCCATACTGCTGCCGCTCGTCATGAGCATGGCCTTACAACAAAAAACAAGTCCGACAAGGTATTTATTGCCCCTTGCCTATGCAAGCAGTATTGGAGGGCTATTAACACTTACGGGTACTCCCTCCAATATGATCGTCGCTGATGTATTACGGCAAAATGGAATAGGGAATTTGTCATTTTTTGACTTTACACCTGTGGGCTTAGTCGCCTTTGCAGCAGGGTTATTCTTCATGTTGACACTCGGACGCCTGTTGCTTCCCGAGAAGACCATTGCAGCGAACAATAGTGTAAAGGGACTGTCGGCAGGGGAGCTTGCCGGCATGTACAAAGTATATGACCGATTGCATTATCTGCATATACCCGCCACTTCCGATATTGTTGGGGAAAGGCTGTCGGACCTCCAGCTTCCTATTCAGTATGAATTGACTTTAATTGAAATCCAGCGGAAGCCAAAGGATAAGCAACTGCCGCTGTTGCAAAGGCAGCAGACGATTTCAGCCAGGGCGGATGAGGTTCTTCACCCTGAAGATATCATTTTGGTGTTTGGAGAAGAAGAGGCAGTTGAGAGATTGGCACTTAACTATGAACTGGAATTTAAACATTTCAATACCGAACAAATAAAGAAACATTTTCTTAGCAGTAGATTTGGATTGACGGAAATATTGATCGTCCCGAACTCGGATTATGAAAATCAAACTTTGATAGATGTCCATTTTCGTGAGAAATACCAATGTAATGTACTGGCAATCAATCGGAATGGCGAATATATTCAAGCGGATGTCGGAACGGAACGCCTGAAACCGGGGGATGCAATCCTGATACATGGAGAATGGGAGAACATTGAAAGGATTTCCTCGGATTTGCAGGATGTCATCGTTATTGGGAGTACATCAGAAGATGGCTCTCCGGTGAATTCCAAGGGCAAAGCGTGGATTGCCTTGGGAATCACTGCTTTGATGGTCATTCTTTTATCGATGGAATCCGTCCCTGCTGTACTGTCGGTATTGACGGCTGCATTGTTGATGGTGGTTACTGGCTGTGTCCGTTCGATGGAGGATGCTTACCAAAAGATTAACTGGGAGCCTGTGCTATTGATAGCTGCCATGTTCGGAATTACGGCTGCATTGGATAATACGGGTGGAGTGAGAATGATAAGTGATTGGCTTGCCGTTTTATTCAGTAATATCGGAGCACACGGCATTTTAGCGGTCTTTTACCTCCTGACACTGATCCTGAGCCAATTCATCCCGTATGGAGCCGCGACGGTTATCATGACGCCCATCGCCCTGACATCTGCGGTTAATCAAGGAATCGATCCACTTCCTGTGTTTCTATGCCTTGCCGTTGCTGGCAGTTTGGCGTTATCCACTCCAAGGGTTGCCACTACGAACGCGCTTGTCATGACGGCAGGTGATTACAAGCATAAAGATTTTATCATGATCGGGATATCCATACAGATTTTCATTGGCGTTATCATGGTGATCACGATACCATGGTTCTTCCCTTTTTGATCAGACTGAAGGCATTGTTCCATTTATGGACAATGCCTTCAGTTTCTTTAAATTAATCGCAGCGAAAGTAAGCATCGCAGCAATCGACAATTTTTTAAGTCCCCTTAAAGTATTCAATGCATACCATGCTTTTCTTTTGCATCTGCGGATACAAGCTCAATCGTTTCTTTACGTTAGCATATATAGGTTTTATATCTTGATGATGACACAGATATGCATCCTGTCAGATCTAGTTTTATTAATTCTATTTAAAACCATGAAGACTTTAGGCAAAGGGTTCTATCTAAAAGTTAAAGAAAGTTGATTGGAGCGGGTGTTCGAGACTCCTGCGTGAAAAGCGAGGCCAGGGGAGAGGGGAGACCCCGCAGGCGCAAAGACGCCGAGGAGGCTCCCGGACCGCCTGCGGAAAGCGAGTGCCTGGAGAGGAAATCAGCGTTCATTTACAAACCATAAAAAATGGTAGGCATTGTTCCGGACAATGCCTTTTCAATGTATTTCTTTTCAAAACGATAGGATGAATGGGGAATTTTAGTGTATTGAAAAAAGAGTTATGCAGTAGGAATTAAAATTATTTATTATCAATGCAAGAAACTAATGGTATAATTTTGGCATATTGGTGTTTTCGTAATTAGGGGGAAGATGCATCATGGATACAGAAAAGATATTAAAGAATTTAGACAGGGTGACACCATTCTTTCAACCGATTTTCAGTGCAGATCAACATCAGGTAATCGGGTATGAAATTCTAGGGCGCTATGAGGAACAATCTGAATATAAAAGCCTTGGCCCATTTTTTCACGATTCTGCAGTGCCGGAAGAGTATAGGGTGGAAGTGGATAATTACGTACTTGAAATTGCCTTGGAGAGAATAAAGGACTATGGTGAAGATTTTCTTATCTTTATCAACAGAGATCCTAATTTGCTTATGCTGGATCATGGCGAAGAATTCATGGAGATTTTACACCGTCATTTTCAACCGGAGGAAATGCACCGGATCGTTTTGGAATTATCAGACACGATCAGTCCGGAAAACATAGATCCTCTGCAGCATGTGCTTGCTTACTTTAAAACATATGGGATTAAGATAGCTTTAGATCATTTAGGACAAGATACGCAACTGGACCGAATCGCACAGATTTCTCCGAATATTTTAAAAGTTAACCTGGACCAGCTTCGCATCTCAGGTGGGGATGCCTATCAGGTCATCCTGTTTTCTTTAAGCATGCTAGCACGTAAAATCGGCGCCAACTTACTATTTGAGAACATTGAGTCCGAATACCAGCTTCGCTTTGCATGGAAGAATGGGGGACGATATTATCAAGGGTATTTCTTGGCGAAACCGGAAGGCGAATTCATTAATAAAGATTTACTTCGTGAAAAATTCCATCAAGAATGCCAGTCCTTCATTTCTTTAGAGACCAAGAAGCTTGAAGCCGTTTATCAAAAGACTTTGCAATTCAACGAGAATATGCATAACTTCTTAAAACAGCACAAGCGGGCCGGCTCCCATGAAGAGTTTCTCGGAGTTTTGGCGAAAAAATTGGATTCAATATGTTTTCGTCTATATATATGTGATGAAGCGGGGTATCAAAAATCCCCCAATATCCTCCATAAGGACGGACAATGGATGGTCCAACCGAGTTATATGAATAAAAATTGGAGCTGGAGACCTTATTTCCTCGAAAATATTGTAAAGATGCGTAACGAGAAAAAAGGAAGGTTATCCGATTTATACAGTGATATTGAAACGGGGGAAACCATTCGGACCTTTTCCTATCCACTGAATAATAAGGAATATATTTTCTGTGATCTTTCTTATAGTTATTTATATGAAAATGAAGCACTATTATAAAAAACGATTCATGAATATAATCGCTTTAAATGTGTAACGATAAGCAGAAATGATGCGCTTGGAGGAGACATATTTTGAGCACGTACATCTGGATTCTAATCATTATCGTTACAGTCATGGCGTTATATCTGCTCTTTTATACTTATTCTGTAGCAAGGGCACAGAAAGTGAAAGCCGGTTATGATTCGACTATCGATGATTCAGTTAAGGAACATCCTTATTTAAAGAACCCGATATTCGTTTCTCTTTTTATTGGGACGATTTTGGTTGCCGGTTTTATTTTTTACTATGCTTTTCGATAGTTGTAAGAAGAAGATTTCAATATCATGAAATCTTCTTTTTTATTGTGAAAAATGGGCGATGGTTTCAAGGTCTAACGGAGAATGTGATTTTGTAGTTTGGCTTTGACCTGGACGGGTATTGAAAGACATAGGCAAAAAATCCGAATCATTAGGAGAAATTCTATAACGAGGAGATGATTGTAATGAGTAAATATTTAGTTGCATGTCTTGCCAGCGTCCTTTTATTTTTAAGTGGGGGGGGCACTGCTTCAGCGGAGGGCTTACATAGAGAGGAAGTACTATCTTTAATACATGATGCCATGGAGAATCAGGTTTCGATCAGTGAGGAAGTACGTTCTAAGGAAGCGATTGAAGGGAAGTTGGAAAAACATTTCACTGGTGATTTCATCGAGAAGTTCGTCCAAGCGAATGTAGTGAAAGTCGATGGCGGTTATACCGCATTTGGTTCAGATTTCGCTCCGTATTATATCCCTTTCTTCAGTTACGATAAGAATACGGAAATTGTATATGGGAAAAAAGGTGATGTCATTTATGTTCAGGAAGAATTCCAGGACAATGGGGACGGACCTGTAACGATGGAAAAACATGTAGAAGCAGTTACTTTGAAAAAGGAAAATGGCGCTTGGAAGGTAAAGGATGTAAAGTATGAAAACAGAAAATAGAATGGGGGATTTTAAAGGAAGCTGAAATGAAAAAGTCTAGAGAAGGCCACAGCCTTCTCTAGACTTTTTATTATATATTCAATTCCTTTTTTATTTCGTCCAATTCCAAACCAATAATGGCTTTCCCATCGATGACGACCGTTGGTGTGGAATAAGCCCCATATTTATTGGTTAGTTCTTTACGTGCATGCCCATCTGCTTTAATATCTTTTTCTTTGTATACTATATTATTATCATCAAAGAACATTTTCATGATTTTGCAGGGAGGGCAATCAGGTTGGGTATAGAGTGTAACGTCTTTCATTTCATTCCTCCATATATGATTTAGTAAGGTACTTTTTCATTATAGAGAATGCCAAGACATTTGAATAGGGATAAACCTCAAGGATCGTTTTACCGATCTTTCTCCTGTTTTACAAGATAGTCTATCAATCCCATGGAACAAACGTTCAAGTCCATGGCAATGATTTCAAAAACTGGATGATCAGCAGTGATTCCTTTTTCGCCTAAATGAACAGCGACTTCCGTGAAAATATTTTTACTGGTTGCTGCCACTTGATCCTCGAAGCTAGCATATTCCCTATATGCCGATTTGGCAGTCTCCACAAATTTAGGCAGCCAGTAATGAAGTTGTTTATATACTTCCTTAGGGTTTTCCGATACGCCGTAATGGCCAAAATATATACGTTCGACGCCAATGCTTTCATACAATTCCGCTGCAGCAAGCATCGCGTCGGGATTAAATTGGTTTGGCGATGTGGACGGTAAGTAAAATTCCAAACCTTCTTCATCGAGTTCACGATAATAGATGCCTACGGTGTCACCTGAAAACATCCCTTTTGAAACCGAATCGTATATGCTTAAATGATGGTTCGCGTGTCCTGGCGTATCATAAAAGGTCAACGTGGAAGTATCACTTGTTTTTAGGGATTCCCTATCTTGTTTAATCAGCATTCTTTCAAAAGGTATAGGTAATATCGGATCGAAAAGCTTGTTGAATTCTTCACCATAGACTGCTTTAGCCCCAGCGATCAAACGCGTTGGATCTTCTAGATGCCTTGCGCCTTTTGGGTGGACGATCACTTTGGCATTCGGACAATGCTGTAAAAAAAGTCCAGCTCCACCTGCATGGTCCAAATGAATATGGGTAAGAATGATATATGTAATATCTTCGAGGGCGATTCCCAAATGTTCGAGCCCCTTCATTAAGTGGGGGATGGAAGGGCTGGCGGAAGTTTCGACTAAGGTGATGTCCTCATCGGCAATTACATATGTTCCTGTACGATTTCTTCTATCCAAATCAAAACCATCAATCAATGAAATTCGAAAACCAAGCTCACTAATGTTTTGCAACAGAATCTACCCCCAGAAAATTTTTCATGTACAAAATCCATTCCTTATTTTATTCTGTTAATAGTGCCATGTAAAGAATGAAGTTTTAAATTATTCTGAATTTATTTCCGCGTGGCTACTGGATAGAAAAGTATGGTATAGTGAAACCTATCGAAAAGGTTTTATTCAGAAAGGAGAGGGAGTATGTCTCAATTACAGGGCATCCTTACCAGATTGAAAAGTCTTCAAGAGCAAGCGAAGGAATCTGAATCTGCTCAACGTTTTTTTGAAATAGATGGTGTGAAAAAGTGCCAGGTTACATATTTCAGCAAAACAGAAATGTTCGAGCTTGAAGTATACAGTGATAAAGGGAAATCATCAAAATATCAATTTGATAATATTGATATGATTACCATTGAAATCTTTGATCTTCTTCAATCTTAAAAAAACACAAAAAGCCGCCTTCCATTGGAAGCGGCTTTTTTATTGTGAAAAACCGGTCAATTTTTACTGAATGAAGTAGTGATTTTTACGACATCTTATTAGTTGGAGGGATGTAAATGAAAAATCCGATGGTAATATGCCCGGAATGCGGTGAGGAAAGGGAAATGGAAAATGTATTAACGGCACAATCCAACCAAAATGTGATTTATCAATGCCCGGAATGCGGTTTTAAACAGGTTAACATCAAAACTAGTAAGGGCTAAGGGTCTCTCACGAATCCCGCCAATTGGGATTTTATTGGTCTAGGAATGAGCCTTTTCTGCTTACATATGTTAAACTATAGAAAGAGCTGTTTATAAAAACATATGGTAAGGGGTTTTAACATGATCGGTACTCATGATGGGGATTTATTGGAATCCAGCGTTAAAGATTTAATGATTTCTTCTGAACGCGTGGCCCACGTGCAGGTAACCAATAACTTAGAACATGCACTATTGGTATTAACAAAGAGCGGTTATACGGCCATTCCTGTGTTAGATCCGATGTATAAACTGCATGGTTTAATTAGCACACCAGTCATTCTCGATTCAATCTTGGGACTGGAACGAATTGAATTTGATAATCTTGAGCATAAAAAAGTTTCCGAAATAATGAATATAGAAATACCTCGCCTGCATATTGAAGATACATTGACCAAGGGTGTGGAATTGTTGATTGATCATCCGTTTGTCTGTGTGGAGAATGACGAACATGTATTTGAAGGCATCTTAACAAGAAGGGCAATCTTGAAAAAAGTATTTAAACAAAATACACCTGATAAATAAGCAAGGCATAAAATGACGGTTAACCCCAAGACTCGCCAGTTGGCGAGTTTTCTTGTTTTTTTACATATTTGATCCAGTTAGTGGTGAAGTCTATTAACAGGTAGGATCTATTAGGAGAGGATGCAAAAATTGGGCCATGCAATGGATAGTGCAAACGTGCAGAATAAAAAATTGAAACGTCCCTTCATATTGGCTGCCATCATGTTAGCGATGTTTATGAATGCTATTGAAGGAACGATCGTTTCGACGGCAATGCCGGCCATTGTAAGTGATTTAGGTGGTTTTTCACTATACAGCTGGGTGTTTTCAGGCTATTTGTTAATGAACGCCGTAACAGTTTTAATCTACGGAAAGCTATCGGACATACTCGGGAGAAAACCCGTCTTATTATTTGGAATCGTTGTCTTTTTAATCGGCTCCATTCTTTGCGGCTTTTCCAATTCAATGACGGAACTCATCATTTATCGCTTTGTACAAGGTTTTGGGGCGGGAGCTGTAGCGCCTGTAGCCTCGACAATTATTGGTGATATCTATAAAAATGAAGAGAGGGCACGCGTTCAAGGGTATCTTTCGAGCGTTTGGGGCATTTCTGCGGTAATGGGACCAGCATTGGGCGGCTTGCTCGTTGAATCCCTGACTTGGAAACTTGTCTTTTGGGTCAATATTCCTTTGGGCGTACTATCTTTTATTGGAATTTGGTTATTCCTTCATGAAAATATCGAAAAGAAAAAACGTGATATCGATTACCTAGGTGCAACGCTATTGACATTGTCCATATCCACTCTTATGGTGCTGCTCGTAGAAGGAGGAGTGAAATGGTCATGGACTTCAGCTCCGGTCATATCCTTGGCATTAGTGGCCATCATCACCTTTATCCTATTCATTCTTCAGGAAAAGAAAGCAGCCGAACCGATGATGCCATTTGAAATCTGGCAGGAGCGTTCCATTCTGATTGCGAACCTAGTATCCTTGACGACAGGGGTGATGATGATTGGATTATCAAGTTTCCTCCCCACATTCGTTCAGGGCGTGATGGAGCGCTCGCCTACGGTAGCTGGTTTTACATTGACAGCCATGTCAATTGGCTGGCCGATCGCATCTATGGTGTCAGGCAAGTTATTGTTGAAAATAGGATTTAAATCAACCTCCCTTCTTGGAGGGTGCTCATTGATCCTTGGGAGTCTGATCCTAGTATGGATGAAGCCGGAAGCTGGGCCCATTATTGCCGCCATGGGATCCTTCTTTGTCGGTGTAGGCATGGGCTTGACTTCTACTTCATTCATTGTCGTCATTCAAAAAACCGTCAGCTGGGAACGAAGGGGTATTGCGACAGCTTCCAATATGTTCATGCGTAATTTAGGAAATACTGTAGGTGCTGCATTACTTGGAGGAATCATGAATTTGAGACTTCACGCTTATCTGAACGAGCATGCGCCGGCCGGATCGGGAGTGACGATAGATACGGCAAATAAATTGTTGAACAGTGAAGAACGCACGTCGCTTCCTGAAAATGTGGTAAATGTTTTACAGGAAGGACTTACATTGTCTTTACAGACGATTTATCTCATTGTTCTAGTCTTCTCTGTAATCAGCTTTCTGTTTCTAACGAGACTAAGAAAGAATAAGGAAGAATAAGAAGGCATAGGAAAAAGGCAGACTCGTTAATGTAGTTTGCCTTTGTTTTAAGGAAATGCAACTCTGATGACCAATTGAATCGATAATGCGATCGTGACCGAATGTAAAATGAATCTCAACTGTCCAGTGGAGATTTTTTGAGCCACACGCAAGGCCAGCCGTGATCCGATCAGGGAACCGAACGTGTAATAAATGGCAATCCAATTTACCGGCCATGAATAGGTAATGAATGCAGCTCTACAGCTAATGAAAGTTTGGAATCTAGTAAAGGCCAGGGATTGAAGGTAGGTGGCGCCATTTCTTAAAAAGGTGTACATGAGCATGGTCGCCTGTCCCGGTCCGAACATTCCGTCATAGACACTGATTCCGAATAGGATGGATAAACTTTTTTTGGGAGATGCCAATCCGATTCATCGGAAGGTTGCGGTTTTTTGATGAAATTCATGATCAAAGCGACAGTCAAAAGGCAGATGGCTAACAAATTCATTGCCTTCTCGGGAATGAATTAGCAAGCAGACCGCCGCATAAGCCACCAAAAAGGGCAAATGGGATTAACTGGAGGGCATCCTTCAATTTTTGCTGCTTTTTCTTGAGTAAAATATAAAAGCTAGAAAATGAAGAAAACATATTGGGAAATTTGACTGATCCAATAACCTGGTGAATGGGTGGGCCTATCAAAAGAAGGGACGGCATGCCGTTGAGACCGCCGCTCCGGGCCAATGTCCCGACAAAGGATGCTGCAAAACTGATGGCAAGCAATAAATTGATCGTCAAAGGATATTCACTCCGTTCCTTTTCTCTTGTATTATAAGCGGACTTTGTTGATAATAAAATTTAAATAAATTAAATCATCATGATAAGATTTAATTATCAAGAGGTTGGTGTGTATGTCATTTTCAGAATTTCATTTATTATCAGTGCTTGCTCAGGAAATGAATATGAGAAAAGCAGCTGAGCGGTTGTTCGTTTCCCAGCCGGCTTTATCCCAGCGTTTACAATCAATAGAAAAGGATTGGGGCTCGAAACTGTTTCTGCGTTCACAAAAAGGGCTGTCACTGACGCCTGCAGGTGAAGCGGTAATTCGTTTGGCCAATGAGGTTATAGAAAAAGAAGAGAAGGTCAGGGAAAGTATTCAAGCCATGGACCATGAAGTATATGGCACTTTGAAAATAGCCTGTGCCTCGATTGTCGGTCAAAATTGGCTGCCGCAAGTATTGAAAAAGTTCGTCCGAAAATATCCGTATGCAAAAATTTCCTTGATCACTGGCTGGAGCAGTGAGATTTTAAAGTCTTTGTATGAAGGGCAAGTGCATATTGGCATCATAAGGGGAGCACCGGATTGGAAAGGCGTAAAACAGCATTTATTCACGGATATGCTGTATTTGGTGGATACTGAAATGAAGGAACTGAATCAAGTGTTCGAAACGGACCGTCCATTCATTCAGTTTAAGAGCGATTCGAATTATTATCAGGAAATTCAAGATTGGTGGCATCGGCAATTTCAAACGACACCAAAAAACACCATAGTCGTTGATCAAATCGAAACATGCAAACAAATGGTGTTTAATGGTATTGGATATGCGATCCTGCCAGCCATCACTTTACATGATAAAGATACGAATGTATTTAAAATCCCTCTACTGGATGGGCATAACCACTCAATCGAACGTGATACATGGCTTTGCGGCTATGAATCTGCCTTCCAGTTAAAGCAAGTCCAGGCATTCACGGAAGTGGTTAAAGAGCATATTCGCGACCAAGGAATGTTATAGGTCCGCCGACGAAAATGTCAATAGGGCAGAATAATATATATGAGTGACATTCAACTTGTCTTGCCGGCTGTTGTCTGGTAAATTTAAAACGAGTAATGATACATATTTAGGAGGTTTACCCGGAATGAATAAAATGGATGCAAACGAAATTATTTCTTTTATCTCGAATAGTAAAAAATCCACACCTGTAAAGGTATATGTCAAAGGCGATTTAGAAGGCCTGGATTTTGGTCCAGCTTCTAAAACTTTCATAACAGGAAATACAGGAGTTGTATTCGGTGAGTGGTCTGAAATCGAAGAAGCGATCAAGGCAGCAGGAACAAAAATCGAGGATTATGTAGTTGAAAATGATCGTCGTAACTCTGCCATTCCTTTATTGGATCTAAAAGGCATCAAAGCCCGTATCGAGCCAGGCGCAATAATCCGTGACCAAGTTTCCATTGGAGATAACGCAGTCATCATGATGGGTGCATCAATCAATATTGGATCTGTCATCGGTGAAGGTACAATGATCGACATGAACGCAATACTGGGCGGACGTGCAACAGTGGGCAAAAACTGTCACGTAGGTGCTGGTGCCGTTTTAGCAGGTGTCATCGAGCCGCCTTCCGCACAGCCGGTCATTTTGGAAGATGATGTATTGATCGGAGCCAATGCGGTCGTACTGGAAGGTGTCAAAATCGGAAAAGGTTCCGTTGTCGCTGCTGGTGCCGTCGTAACGAAAGACGTTCCTCCATATTCCGTGGCTGCTGGTATCCCGGCGAGGGTCATTAAACAAATTGACGAAAAAACAAAATCAAAAACAGAAATCATGCAAGAACTTCGTCAACTTTAATTTCTTTAGTGAATATTGCCTGAAGCGTGGATAACTATATCCACGCTTTCTGTATAGGGAGGGAATAATGTGAAAATAAACCCTTTTGCCAAGATCCGGCGTGATCTGCATCAAATACCGGAGATAGGGTTCAAAGAATTTAAGACGCAGCAATACCTACTGAATTACATAACGAATCTGACCCAGGAGCGAATGGAAATAGAAACATGGCGAACTGGGATATTCGTGAAAGTGAAGGGAATGAACCCGCGAAAAACCATAGGCTACAGGGCTGATATAGACGGTTTGCCGATAAAAGAGGAAACCGGATTGCCGTTTGCATCCAACCACGAGGAATATATGCATGCCTGCGGTCATGATTTTCATATGAGCATAGGTTTGGGATTATTGACATATTTCACGGAAAATCCGATCGATGATGACTTGCTATTCATCTTCCAGCCTGCAGAAGAGGGTCCTGGCGGAGCTGAACCAATGCTTAAATCGGAAACGATGAAAAAATGGAAGCCTGACATGATCCTTGCTTTACATATTGCTCCGGAGTATCCAGTTGGGACGATTGCCGTTAAAGAAGGGCTTCTATTTGCCAATACATCTGAATTATTCATCGATTTGAGGGGGAAGGGAGGGCATGCAGCCTACCCGCACGAAACAAATGATATGGTCATTGCGGCCTGCTCGCTTGTAGGGCAGCTTCAAACAATCGTATCCAGGAATGTCAATCCGCTAGATTCAGCTGTCATTACAGTTGGGAAGATCACTGGAGGCACCGTTCAAAACATTATTGCGGAGAGAGCGCGGTTAGAGGGCACAATACGCACTCTTAACCCCGAATCGATGGTAAAGGTCAAGTCTAGGATAAAAGCGCTTGTGGATGGTATACAAGTAGGATATGAGTGCTTGGCTGAAATCGACTATGGCGCGATGTATCATCAGGTATATAATGAAGAGCGGTTGACCCGGGAATTCATGGATTTCACAGAGAAGTCAACTGCTGTTCATTTGCATGAATGTACTGAAGCAATGACTGGCGAAGATTTTGGTTATATGTTAAAGGAGATTCCAGGATTCATGTTCTGGCTGGGGGTTTCATCGGAATACGGATTGCATCACGCCAAGTTAAGCCCGGACGAAAAAGCCATTGAACTCGCGATCGATCACTTAACGGATTATATAACGTTTAAAGGAAGCAAAGCATAAAAATGATTTTCAGTGCAGAACATGCTCTAAAGAAAGAACGAATGACGTTGGAGGGCTTATTGTGAAAAAAGAATTTGCGGTGATTGGACTTGGCCGTTTTGGCGGCAGCATAGTCAAGACATTAGCTGAAGAAGGATTAGGGGTTCTGGCTATCGATGCCGACGAAGATCGAGTGAATGAATTTGCCAGAATAGCTTCACATGCCGTAGTAGGGGATACGACAGATGAAAATGTACTAAGGAATATAGGGATACGAAATTTTGATCACGTCATTGTAGCGATTGGCGAGAATATTCAAGCCAGTATATTGACGACTCTCATGCTTAAGGAATTGGGTGTCGGAAATGTTACGGTTAAAGCGCAAAATGATTATCACGAGAAGGTTCTTCGTAAAATCGGGGCCGACTATGTCGTGCACCCCGAACGGGATATGGGGAGAAGAATTGCCCATAATATCGTCTCCAATAATATTCTCGATTATTTGGAGCTTTCTGATGAACACTCCATCGTCGAAATTGTTGCAAGCCAAAAGATGAATGGAAACTCGATAATTGACCTTGATATCCGTGCCCACTATGGACTGAATATAGTCGCAATCAAAAGAGGGAACGAAATTAATGTTTCCCCACAGGCGAGCGATTTAATACATAAAGGTGATATATTGATCGTCATCGGCGCGGATTCGGACATCAATCGCTTTGAAAAAAAAATTGTGGAATAAGTAAGCGTCCTGCTAAAATCGAGCAGCGCTTTTATCAAAGGAAAACCAAAAAGGTTTCGGAATGGCCTCATTCCGAAACCTTTTTGGTTTTTTAATTGGATCTTAAGGAGTTATAGAGAATAGCTTCATCGACAATTTTTCAATTCCCTTATTATTTTTGCGTACATGATAAACTCGTGTTTCCGGCACTTCGACAGTGTGGAATCAACAAAAATAGGCTTCTTATCAGTTTACTTTCGGAAGCTTTCCATTTTTAAAACAAGAAAGACTGTTGACAAAAGGAGTTCTATCTAACTTTTAAAAGAAAATTGATTGGAAGCGGGTATTCGAGATCCTGCGGGAGACGTGTAGACCCCGCAGGCTTCTAAGGCGCCGGGGAAAGTGAGTGCCAGTGGAATTCAAGGTGGGGGGATTTACAAACCTAAACAAAAAAAGCCCAGCCAAATGATGCTGGGCTTCTATTATTTATTGCACTTCCATGATGATCGGCAGGATCATCGGACGGCGTTTCGTTTTTTCATATAGGAATGGAGATAGAGTGTCTGTAATTTCATTTTTGATTTCAGACCATTGAGTAGTTTTGCGATCCATCACCTTATTTAAATGCTTTGTGATCAAGGATTGAGCATCGCTGATAAGGTCTCCTGATTCTCTCATATAAACAAATCCGCGTGAGATGATGTCAGGACCGGATGCAATTTTGAATTCCTTCATATTGATGCTAACCACAACAACGACAAGGCCTTCCTCGGAAAGAATCCGACGATCACGGAGAACGATATTACCGATATCCCCAATGCCGCTTCCATCGATATAAACCGAACCTGAAGGGATTTTACCAGCGATTTGAGCTGTGTTCTCACTTAAGGAAAGAACTTCGCCATTATCCATGATAAAGCAATTTTCTTCCGGAACGCCGCAATCGACTGCATGGCGGGCATGCAGTTTTTGCATACGGTATTCACCGTGGATTGGCATGAAGAATTTTGGTTTTATCAAACGGAGCATAAGCTTTTGTTCCTGCTGTCCGCCATGTCCTGAAGTATGAATGTCATTCAGAGGACCTGAAATGACGTCTGCTCCTGCACGATATAATTGATTGATCGTTCTGGAAACGCTGATTGTGTTACCTGGGATGGGTGAAGATGAAAATACTACCGTATCACCAGGGATGATTTGAATTTGACGGTGAGTGCCGTTCGCTATGCGCGACAGTGCTGCCATTGGTTCACCTTGGCTGCCTGTACAAAGGATGGTTACTTTATTCGCAGGCATACGATTCAATTGCTGTACATCAATAAATGTATCTTTAGGAGCTACGATATAACCAAGATCTTGTCCGATTGATATGGCTGAATCCATGCTTCGGCCAAAAACGGCTATTTTACGGCCGTTGGCCACGGCTGCTTCCACAACTTGCTGAAGGCGATGGATGTTCGATGCAAACGTTGCAAAAATAATCCGGCCGTCAACCTTGCGGAAAATGTCTTGAATGGTATCACCGACACGGCTTTCGGACATAGTAAAGTTCTGCACTTCACTATTTGTGCTATCCGAGAGTAAGCACAATACACCTTCTTTACCGATTTCAGCCATCTTGGTCAGGTTTGCAGGCTCACCCACTGGGGTGAAGTCGAATTTAAAATCACCAGTATGGACAATTTGTCCAGGTGGGGTTTTTACGACGATTCCATATGAGTCAGGGATACTGTGAGTTGTACGGAAGAAAGAGACGGACGTTTTCCGGAACTTGATCACTTCATCTTCACTGATTTCAATCATGGTTGTCTGACGTAAAAGGCCGTGTTCTTCCAATTTATTACGAAGCAGTCCAAGTGCAAGCTTCCCGCCGTATACAGGGACATTCACTTTTCTAAGTAAATAAGGAATCCCGCCAATGTGATCTTCATGACCATGGGTAATGAAGACACCTTTGATTTTATCTACATTTTTCTCTAAATAGCTGTAATCTGGAATCACATAGTCAATACCGAGGAGTTCATCTTCAGGAAATTTAATTCCAGCATCAATGATGATGATTTCATCTTGAAACTGAACAGCATATGTGTTCTTACCGATTTCGCCTAAACCGCCCAGGGCGAATACAGCTGTTTGATCGTTTTTTACGAATTTCATAAATTATAGCTCCAATACTTTGTAATCTTCATTTTGTTTTTCATATTCTAAATATGCTCCGGTTACGGGTAGTACGATTTCTACATTATAAGGTTCTTTTTTTAATTTTAAACGAACGTCACGAACGGATTCACCTTCGACAAACATTGTTTTAGTATTCTCCCTGATGGGAACCTCTGATATGGTTACTTGATAGTATACCTTAAAAACCATTTTAATCTCTCCTCACTTGTTTGCATTGCTTTTTTCATTATATATAAAAACAACAATTTTTTCATGTTTTTCAACATCATGTAAAAATAAACCCAGCTCCGCCATAAAAACGGAAGGGGTTTGATGAATTAAATATACCAATGTCTAAAAGTATATAAAAAAATAGATGGCCGAATCTGGTATCAATCCAATTGTAGCTTCCTCTATCTTATATCCTATCCGTTTTTGCCATGTGTAAAACTTAAATCATGGGATCTTTTTTTAAACGATTTCTTTCTAAATTAATACAGTACCACTGTGTGCAGCGTTTCATGAAAACACAGCGACTCATATTTTGATTGAAATATGTATTCACCAGACCATATAAAAGCCAAGATAGAAAGAATGCCTAACAAGAACTTTACAACAAGGAAGAAGCCCTCCGCAAGTTTTTGAAGGGCTGTCCGAAAAAAATTCGCATATGGATGACGGCCAAGGCAGGAATGAGTGGCAAATCATGCGATAGATTTTTTTCTTAAAAGATCATTCCACTGTTTAACAAGCTTTTTACGAAGCTTTTTTAACATGGCGATCACGCTCCCTTAATTATTATTGTATAGGATTATTCAATAATGTAAATACGTCTTTACAGGTACATGGCCCATTTTTGAAAAAAAAGGCTCTTTCAAACAAGCAACTGGGATTTGAGAGGCAGAAGGATGGGAGAAGTGTAATCTGGAAAGCCTGAGTTGGTTTCTATTAAGAATAGTATATGCCCATTCCTGAATAAAAAACGTAACTTTGAGTTGGGTCCGGTAGAGTTACTTGACTTATCTTGATGACAATTATTAAATGGTTACATATTAAAAAGGAAAAAATGAATGAATTGGAAGTGAATCGCAAGTGAAAATCGTATTTTTTGATATTGACGGAACATTGCTTGATCATGAAAAAAAGTTACCTGCTTCAACAAAAGAAGCCATTAAGCAACTGCAGGATAGCGGGGTTTTTGTAGCGATTGCCACAGGAAGGGCTCCGTTCATGTTCGAGTCTTTAAGGGAAGAGCTTGGCATCGATACATTCGTAAGTTTCAATGGACAATACGTTGTTTTTGAAGGGAAAGTCGTTTATAAAAACCCTTTGAGCATACCTGAGATAAAACGCCTTCACGAACATGCTGAAAAAAATGAAATACCGATCGTGTTCATGAATGAGGAGACAATGAAATCGAGTGTTCCGCATCATAGCAGAATTGAAGAAGCATTGAGCAGCCTTAAGTTTCCCCACCCTGAACATGTGGCGGATTTTTATGAGGACCATGATATATACCAAGCCTTATTATTCTGTTCGGAAGCTGAAGAAGGGAACTTTGTTGGGAAATATGATGATTTTCACTTCATTAGATGGCATGAGTATTCGACGGATGTACTTCCATTCGGGGGTTCAAAGGCTGAAGGCATTAAAATATTAATGGAAAAAGTCGGGTTTGCTCTTGAGGATGTTTACGCCTTTGGAGATGGCTTAAACGATATAGAGATGTTAAAAGTAGCGGGATATGGCGTGGCTATGGGGAATGCCGGTCAGCTTGTGAAGCAGGAGGCCGACTTTGTAACGAAGGATGTCGATGATGATGGCATACTTTTTGGTTTGAAGGAACTTGAACTGATATAAAAAATAAACCCCCGTCAACCAACAGACGGGGGTTTTGCTTATTACGTTACCTTTCCACCGCAATTGAATTTTCCGGAATGGCATAGGGGTCTTCCTGATTGATATGATCATAAAACATGATACCATTAAGGTGGTCGATTTCATGTTGAAAGCAAATGGCTGCGATGCCTTTCAGGCGAAGTTGAACCGATTTTCCTTCCAGGTCCGTACCCGCAACCGTTATTCGGGCATAACGTGGCACATAGCCGGAAACGGGACGATTTACGGAAAGACAGCCTTCTCCGGATGTCAAGTATGCTTTTTCGACTGAATGGCTAACGAGTTTAGGGTTGAAAAGTGCATAGCTATAAAGTTGATCATCCTTTTCTTTTAAATGAACCGCAATCATCCTTTTTGAAACATTAACCTGTGGTGCAGCCAAGCCAATTCCTGCCCTTAACCCGTATAGAGCAGCAATATCAGGTTTCTGGCTGTTTTGGACATATTCCATCAAGCTGGCTAAAAGTTGCTTATCTTCATTTGATGCCGGAAGCGGAACCTCTACCGCAACTTGCCTTAAGATTGGATCGTCTTCATTAACAAAATCATCCATGGTAAGCATAATCTTTCACCCCATAAAAATTCTTATAATATGTATAGGGTTATTTTAACAAAAAAGAGGCTGAAAGTTAATGAATGGTTTAATGAAAGAAAAATGGAGGGGATGGAATCAAGTCGATGATTTCCTATCCCTGCCATTATTTTATTTGCATGTTGGTCTATTTAAAAAATATTATCATTTTTTGTGAATCAGGGTAAATCGTTAACATTTTCGGGTAAAGGTAATAGTAATTACCTGGTTAGCATAAGCACGCGCCGACGATGATTAACAGAATGAACAGGACAATGATCAGGGCAAAGCCGCTTCCAAAGCCGCAGCCTCCACCATCGCCATATCCATAGCTGGGTGCAGCGGAAACCGGATAACAACATTCTTGGTTGAAACCTCCATACATAATTTCATACCTCCGTTTTTGTATTTATTAAAATGCTGACCATTCAAATTTGAAACGGTCCCTACAGCCTATGCAGTATGGTTTAAAGGGTGTAGGCTAGCGCCCAGTAATGAAAAAAACCTGCTCGGAATATGATTGTAACAAATGTCTGCGGCTTAAGAATGAATTGAGGAACATGAATCTTCAAAGAACTATCAGAAGGAGTTGTCTATGTTGAAACGTTTTGGTCCATTTATTATCTTACTTCTTTCTTTAGTGACCTTGACTGGTTGTTTTAATGGTTCACCGGAAGAAAGAATCCACAAAATCCTGGAGAAAACTGCAGAAAAGGAAAGTGATTTCACCGAGACTCAAGAGCCGCTTAATGATTTGGAGAAAAAAGAAAAAGAAAAATATGAGAAAATCATTAAACTTGGATTGGATGATTATGAACAGATCGTCGAGCTTTCAGATGAAGCAACCAAGAATATCGACGAAAGGGAAAAAATAATTGAAAAGGAACAAAGCAGTATGCAATCCTCAAAAGAACAATTCAATCAAATAGATGAACAAATCGGGAAAATAGAGGATGAAAAGATAAAAGAAGAAGCGACTGAAATGAAAAAGATCATGAGTGAGCGCTATAGCACCTATGATGATTTATATGATGCCTATCAAAAAAGTCTCGCTTATGATCGTGAATTATATGAGCTTTTCAAAAAAGAGGATTTGAAAATGGATGAATTACAAGTGCAAATCGAGAAAATAAATACCTCTTATACAAAAGTTTTGAAAGCGAATGAGGAATTTAATGCATTAACGGAAAAATCAAATCAAAAAAAAGAAAGTTTTTATGATAGTTCCGGCATAGAAATGGCGGATTCAACAAATTAATATAAATAATGATGGGCTGTGATCCTCACTCACAGCCCATATTTTTTTCAATCCAGTTCTTTTTGGAATAAAAAATTTTTAGAATGGTCTTTTTTTTGTGCAACCAGCCTGATGTGAAATTTTCATACCTGTACTAAAAAAAAACGATAATTAAAAATCTAACAGCAGACTTAGATGAAAGCGTTTGAATATTTTTTCGGTATATTATTTTACATGCTCAAATGCCTTTAGTTAAAGCGGTTTTGGAATCGATGGGATATGCTGGGGAATTGAAATGTTATCCTTTGCCATCCTTAAATTGATAAATAAGGGAAAGTTAATAGTACAGTTGTAAATTGAAAACTAATACAGCGAAGAAGTATGAGTATTGGAAATTCTATTAAATCAAAATTATTAGGAACTCCAAGTGATTGACTTGATGTTAATTCATCTTGTAAACTTAATCTATAAAAATTCTTGTATCATTTTCCTTGATTTTTTTTATGGTACAGAATAAGATTGAGACATATTAAGCATATCCACGTTTGAGGATTGGTCTTAAGGGAAAAATAAAAGAATGTATTGTTGCAGAAACTAAAAAGCAAACTATTTTTGCTTTATAGAATAATAATAGCAAACCTTTTTAATGAAAGGATGAGGTGCCAAATGGCTCAAAAAACTAAACAAGCTAAAATTAATGTTCAGGATCAGCTTAAGAAAGTAGAAGAACAATTTGAAACTTTTCAAATTTTAAATGAAGAGGGAGAAGTCGTGAATGAAGCGGCTATGCCTGATTTAAGTGATGAACAATTGCAAGAATTAATGCGCCGTATGGTTTATACACGCATCTTGGATCAACGTTCCATATCACTGAACCGTCAAGGCAGATTAGGTTTCTATGCACCGACTGCCGGTCAAGAAGCTTCTCAAATCGCTTCCCAGTATGCTTTGGAAAAAGAAGATTTCATTTTGCCTGGTTATCGTGATGTTCCGCAAATCGTTTGGCATGGCCTGCCGCTTTGGCAAGCATTCTTATTCTCCCGGGGTCATTTTAAGGGAAATCAAATTCCTGAAGACGTCAATGTAATTTCTCCTCAAATCATTATCGGCGCTCAATATATCCAAGCTGCCGGAGTTGCTCTTGGGTTGAAGAAACGCGGGAAAAAAGCTGTTGCCATTACATATACGGGTGACGGTGGAACCTCACAAGGTGACTTCTATGAGGGAATTAACTTTGCAGGTGCCTTTAAAGCGCCAGCTATCTTCATCGTGCAAAATAACCGTTTCGCAATCTCTACACCAGTTGATTTGCAGTCAGCAGCTAAAACATTGGCCCAAAAGGGTGTGGCTGCAGGTATTCCTGGAATCCAGGTTGATGGTATGGATGCGTTGGCCGTTTATACAGCCGTTAAAGAAGCTCGTGAACGTGCAATAAATGGTGAAGGCCCTACATTGATTGAAACATTAACTTACCGTTATGGACCACATACGATGGCTGGGGATGACCCGACACGTTACCGTACTTCCGAAATGGATAACGAGTGGGAACTGAAAGATCCATTGGTTCGTTTCCGCAAGTTCTTGGAAAGCAAAAAACTTTGGAATGAAGAATTAGAAAACGAAACGATAGAGAAAGCCAAAGACGATATTAAAGAAGCAATCAAATTGGCTGATGCAGAACCTAAACAAAAGGTTACAGACCTAATTGAAAATATGTATGAAGAAATGCCTTATAACTTAAAAGAACAATATGAAATTTATAAAGAGAAGGAGTCGAAGTAAGCCATGGCTCAATTGACGATGATTCAAGCAATTACAGAAGCATTACGTACAGAACTTAAAAATGACGAGAATGTACTCGTTTTTGGGGAAGATGTAGGTCTTAATGGAGGAGTTTTCCGTGCAACGGAAAATCTTCAAAAAGAATTCGGTGAAGATCGTGTATTCGATACACCTCTTGCTGAATCTGGAATCGGTGGATTAGCGGTCGGTCTTTCTTTACAAGGTTTCCGTCCTGTTCCTGAAATTCAATTCTTTGGGTTTGTATATGAAGTAATGGATTCCGTAAGCGGTCAGCTTGCTCGTATGCGCTACCGTTCAGGTGGACGTTACAGTGCACCGGTTACAATTCGCTCACCTTTTGGGGGCGGAGTCCATACTCCGGAAATGCATGCTGATAGCTTAGAAGGTTTAATGGCCCAGCAACCAGGGTTAAAGGTAGTTATCCCTTCCACTCCTTACGATGCAAAAGGCTTATTGATTTCAGCGATTCGTGATAATGACCCTGTCATTTTCCTTGAGCACATGAAATTGTACCGTTCTTTCCGTCAGGAAGTTCCTGAAGAAGAATACACAATTCCATTAGGAAAAGCGGATGTGAAAAGAGAAGGAACGGATTTATCCATTATTACTTATGGTGCGATGGTGCAGGAATCCATCAAGGCAGCTGAGGAATTGGCTAAGGATGGTCATTCCGTCGAAGTGGTCGACTTACGGACTGTATCACCATTGGATATCGATACAATCATTGCTTCTGTAGAAAAAACAGGACGCGCTATCGTTGTTCAAGAAGCACAAAAGCAAGCTGGTATAGCAGCGAATGTCGTAGCGGAAATTAACGAACGTGCCATTTTGAGCTTGGATGCTCCAGTACTGCGCGTGGCGGCAGCTGATACGGTATTCCCGTTTTCACAAGCTGAAACAGTATGGCTCCCTAATTATAAAGACATTATTGAAACGGCGACTAAAGTCTTGAAGTTTTAACAATCTTAAGTAATGGAATGAATGTCCTGCTCGGGAAAGTGATTTTGCATTAACGGTAATGCAAGATAAAGGACTTTATTCAAAGCACTAAGTATGATTTAATATAGGAGGTTGAACTCAGTGGCATTCCAATTTAGACTCCCTGATATCGGAGAAGGTATACACGAAGGTGAAATAGTGAAATGGTTTGTAAAGCCAGGAGATAAGATACAAGAAGATGACGTGCTTTGCGAGGTTCAAAACGATAAGGCCGTTGTTGAAATCCCATCACCGGTGGAAGGTACCGTTGAAGAAATCCTTGTTCAAGAAGGAACGGTTGCCGTTGTTGGCGATGTACTTGTAACATTCGATGCTCCAGGTTATGAAAATCTTCAGTTTAAAGGGGATCATGGAGAAGAAGCGAAGGCAGAAGGCGAGAAGAATACGGAGGCCCAGGTTCAAGCAACTGCTGAAGCTGGACAGGAAGTCAAGAAAGAGGCTGCTCCGGTTCAAGAAAATAGCGGAGTAACGGGCGCGGGAGCACAACCACAGGTTGAGGCAGATCCTTCACGCCGTATTATCGCTATGCCTTCTGTCAGGAAATATGCACGCGAACAAGGGGTAAATATTCGTGAGATCACTGGTTCTGGGGATAACGGCCGCATCATGAAGGAAGACATTGATGCTTTCAAAAACGGCAAAACCGCTCCACAGCAACCAGCAGCTCAAAGTGAAGCTTCACAACAAAATGATACGGAAACAACCGAAAAACAAAAAGTTTCAATTCCAGAAGGGCAATATCCTGAAACTCGTGAGAAAATGAGCGGTATGAGAAAAGCGATCGCAAAAGCAATGGTTAAGTCCAAGCAGACAGCTCCGCATGTTACATTAATGGATGAAGTCGATGTGACGCTATTGGTTGCTCACCGTAAGAAATTCAAGGAAATTGCTGCACAAAAAGGAATCAAGCTTACATTCCTACCTTATGTTGTTAAAGCGTTAACAAGTGCATTGCGTGAATTCCCTATGCTTAACACATCATTTGATGATGAAGCTAGTGAGATTATCCATAAACACTATTACAATATCGGAATTGCGGCAGACACAGACAAAGGACTGCTCGTTCCAGTTGTAAAAGATGCAGATCGTAAATCAACTTTCGCTATTTCACAAGAAATTAACGAATTAGCGACGAAAGCCCGTGACGGCAAATTGGCTCCTAACGAAATGAAAGGTGCTTCTTGCTCCATTACGAATATCGGTTCCGCAGGCGGTCAATGGTTCACACCTGTTATCAATCATCCAGAAGTTGCCATTCTAGGGATTGGACGCATTGCCGAAAAAGCAATTGTACGCGACGGGGAAATTATCGCCGCTCCAGTTCTGGCATTATCACTGAGCTTTGATCACCGCATGATTGATGGAGCAACAGCTCAACATGCATTGAATCATATCAAAAAGTTATTGAACGACCCAGAATTATTGTTAATGGAGGCGTAAACAATGGTAGTAGGAGATTTTCCAATCGAAACAGATACTTTAGTAATCGGTTCAGGCCCAGGGGGATATGTTGCCGCAATTCGCGCAGCACAGCTTGGACAGAAAGTAACGGTCGTTGAAAAAGGAACAATCGGCGGAGTTTGTTTGAATGTAGGCTGTATTCCATCGAAAGCTTTAATTTCGGCTGGACACCGTTTCCATGAAGCTCAGCATTCAGAAGATATGGGTATCTTTGCAGAAAAAGTTACTGTTGATTTTTCTAAAGTACAAGCTTGGAAAGGTACTGTTGTAAAAAAATTAACTGGCGGTGTAAGCAGCCTGTTAAAAGGCAATAATGTTGATGTTGTAACTGGCGAAGCTTATTTCGTTGATGAAAACAGCATCCGTGTTATGAATGAAGACTCTGCCCAAACATATACTTTTAAAAACGCAATCATCGCTACTGGTTCATCGCCAATCGAGATTCCGTCATTTAAATATACGAAACGCGTACTTAATTCAACTGGCGCTCTTGCTTTGGAAGAAGTTCCAAGTTCGATCGTGGTAATCGGCGGAGGTTACATCGGAACTGAGCTTGGCGGAGCATTCGCTAGCTTTGGCACTAAAGTGACGATCCTTGAAGGTACAGAAGAAATCCTTTCTGCAGGCTTTGAAAAACAAATGGCAGCACTTGTTAAGCGTAACCTTAAAAACAAAGGTGCTGAAATTGTTACTAAAGCAAATGCTAAAGGCGTGGAAGAAACTGATACAGGTGTAACCGTTACTTATGAAGTAAAAGGCGAAGAGAAAAAAGTTGAAGCCGATTACGTTTTAGTAACAGTTGGACGTCGTCCAAACACTGCTGAAATCGGCCTGGAACAAGTTGGAATCAAAATGACTGACCGCGGTTTGATCGAAACGGATAAACAATGCCGTACTAGCGTGAAAAACATCTACGCAATCGGTGATATCGTTTCTGGACCTCAGTTAGCTCATAAAGCTTCTTATGAAGGTAAAATTGCAGCTGAAGCCATTGCTGGACATTCATCTGAAATCGACTATCTTGCTATTCCGGCTGTTGTATTCTCTGAACCGGAACTTGCTTCTGTCGGTTATAATGAAAAAGAAGCGAAGGAAGCTGGAATCGAAGCGCTTGCTTCTAAATTCCCATTCGCTGCAAATGGACGTGCTCTTTCATTAAATAATACGGACGGATTTGTGAAGCTTATCACTCGCAAAGAAGACGGATTGGTTATTGGAGCACAAATTGCAGGACCAAATGCTTCTGATATGATTGCAGAACTAGGTTTGGCTATCGAAGCAGGAATGACTGCCGAAGATATTGCGATGACAATCCATGCACATCCAACTTTAGGGGAAATCACAATGGAAGCTGCTGAAGTTGCCCTTGGAACTCCTATCCACATCATTAAGTAATTGAGATTTATAAAAGCGTACTGCTGAATGCAGTACGCTTTTTTTATTGGCCGGATTAAAAAAATGAAGGATGACTCCCCATTCATGAATTTCTTCTCACTAGTTAAATGAAATGGACAAAAAGGGCATAAGCTATAAAAAGGACTTCTTACTTTTTTCCTTGAAAGGGTTTGAAAAAGGCCATAAAGGATAAAAAATAAGATGAGCGATTTGTTAAAGAATATTTTTTGCCAATAAAAAGATCATGGCTGATATATTCATATTAAAATGGGGTGGATCACTTGAAAAATTATCTGGTAATCCTCTTTCAACTAATCGTTTGGAGCGGGTATACATTAGTTGAATGGCTGTCAGTTAACGATCGATTCGTTTTCAAAGTATTCATGTTTCTGGTCTTTTCTTATCTAGCCATTTACATTGGTAAAATGATTTTAAAATCCAATAGACGAACCATGCTTGTTACCGTGATAAGTCTATTATGTTACGGGATTTTGCAAATCCTTTTGGAAACGCTGGTACCCGTATATTGAATTTTTACGTAAGCTTCGATGACATATAAAACCACGGAGGTATCATGTTTAACAAAGTAGTGGCATTATTTACATTAGTATCATTTTTATTGATGGCTTGTAATGACCCGAGTTCCGATCAAACTGAAAATGAGAGTGAAAAAAGTGTCGAAACGACGACAACGGTCCAAGATGAAAGTCAGCAAGAGAAAGATTTGGAAACAGAAACGTCACAAACGATTGGCGAAGGGAATGTAAAGGCAGAATATCGGGTGGATAAAGAGAATTGGTCATTTAAACCGATTGGGGATGCAAATCCGAAAGTTGTGTTGTTGACATTTGATGATGCACCTGATAAATATTCCCTGGCAATCGCCCAAACCCTGAAGCGACTAGAAGTACCTGCGATATTTTTCGTGAACGGTCACTTTCTTGAAAATGATGAAAATAAAGCGATGCTGAAAGAAATTCATGAAATGGGTTTTTCCATAGGAAATCATACGTATTCCCATGTAAATTTAAAAGAGTTGAACGAAAAGGAACAAGAGCGGGAAATCGTAAAATTGAACAATTTGGTTGAGGGAATAATAGGGGTACGCCCTAAGTACTTCAGGGCGCCATTTGGTTCGAATACCGAGCATTCAAAAGTCGCTGAGAAAGAAAAAATGTTGGTCATGAATTGGACTTACGGCTATGACTGGGAAAAAGAGTATCAAGATAAAAAAGCTTTAACGGAAATCATGTTGAACAGCCCTTATTTGGGAAATGGGGCGAACTTACTGATGCATGACCGGAAATGGACGAGTGAAGCGATAGAGGATATCGTGAAAGGTTTTCGAAAGAAAGGCTATGAGTTCCTTGATCCAAAATTAATTGAAACGCCTGCATGAGCCAATTTCGGCATTCGCAGGTTTTTTTATTTCCTCGGATAATAATACATCACCCGTTTATTGAAGAGATGCAGCTGTGCCCGTAATTTCTTTGCAAGGAATTTGCACAATTCATTAGCTTTTCCCTTATCACCGAAAGTTGCTGTGTCAGGGAGGGTGAATTGGATATAGGATTGGATTCGATCTGATCCATCTTCATCTTTTACGACTTCTTGGTCAACTCCTATCAATATCATGTGATATCGATCTTCTTTGGCTTGGAGATATAAGGCCTTATCCTTCATTCTTTCCGGTTCTTTCATTTCATAAGGAAATGCTTTCTTATCATAGTCCCAATCCAATTGCTTTCCGGTTTTCGCTGTAATCATTTGATAATAGTTCAGCAATTCTTTCACGTCTTCGATGGTTACAGTTCCTTTCACGGACTCGGGAACGAGTTTGATATAGGCATTTTCAGACATGTAGATCCCCCTTCAATCGATAAGATGTAAGAATATTTTAACATTTTATGGATGTATTATATACCTATCTATATGTAAATGAAAAGGCGAAATTCCTTTTTCACCTTGCCATCCCAAAGCAAGGAGTGTGATGCACTGAGTCCAGGGCCCTTTATAAATAAATTCCCGTGTTTTAAAAAAGGCTGTTTTCGCATACTTTATTGCTATTTACCAAGTAGTGCGAAGTGGTTGATTTCCACTCCAGATGCTCGCTTTCCTTGGTGCGGGCGGTGAGCCTCCTCGGCGTAAACGCCTGTGGGGTCTCATCTGTCCCGCTGCTCCCGCAGGAGTCTCGCACTTCCGCTCCAATCAACCTTAAATAGTTTCGTTTTAAAAACAACAATCTTTATGAAAAGAGCCTAAAAAAAAGAATCAGTCTAACGAACGATTGGAATCCATTTCTTTCAACATGATCGTTCATTAAGTGAGAAAAAGTATATATGTTATACTTTTTAGCTTGAAATAATAAATGTGTTATATTATAATTCATTTAAAGCGGTTACATTATATCAATGATGCATACAATATAGGGGAAGGGGTTGTAAAAATGGGAACTATCGTATGTCAAACTTGCAATAGCACGATTGAACATTTTGAAGATGAGAAAGTAAGTGTATTATACACACACAATCACAACTGCCAATGCTGTGATACAGCTGCCTCTGAAAAATAAATGAAAAAAAGATTTCAAGATTAATAGAATGTAAGGGTGTTTCAGGGTTGTAACCTGGAGCACCCTTTTTATAGAAGCCAATGCTTAATAATAAAAGGTTAAAAAAACCAGAGCAATACTCTGCTCTGGTTTGCTGGGATAATCAATTTTTTATGATGCGTAAATGTTTTATTTCTGGGTCCTCAGGGCCTTGAACCGGAAGTCCGGCCTCGATGTTTTTCCGGATGTAATTGATATTATCTTCAGTAATTAATTCTCCTGGAATGAAGATCGGAATTCCAGGCGGGTAAACCATGATGAATTCAGCGCTGATTTTGCCGACAGATTCCTCAATGGGAACCACTTCGGTTTCTGCATAAAATGCCTCTCTGGGTGATAAAGCCAGCGGTGGTGTATCAGGAAGCAGGACTTCGATCTTTTCATGTTCAGCCGCCATTTCCTTAAACTCATCCGCTAAGTCTCTAAGGGCAGCGATCAGCAGGTCCGCTTCTGTTTTTGTGTCTCCAGGTGTTATCAGGCAAAGGATATTGTACAAGTCGGAAAGTTCCACTTCGATATTATGCTTTTCACGAAGCCATTTCTCAACGTCGTATCCCGTAATATTCAATTCCTTGATGGATATGATCAATTTTGTCGGATCATAACTAAAGGCTGCCTCGCTCTCGAGAATTTCGCTGCCGACACAGTAAAGATAAGGAATCTCATTAACGGCCTCACGGATATACCCTGCGAGATTGATCGCTTCATCGATCATTTCCCTGCCTACTGTCGCAAGTTGTCTTCTAGCCGTATCCAGGGAAGCCAGAAGGATATAGGAGGTTGAGGTGGTTGTAAGCATGCTCAATATGGCTTGAACACGATTTGCGGAAACCAATCCAGTCTTAACATTCAATATGGAACTTCCCGTTAGTGAACCGCCCAGTTTATGAACACTAGTAGCAGCCATATCCGCTCCAGCCTGCATGGCTGACATCGGCAAGTCTTCATGGAAGTGTATATGGACACCATGTGCTTCATCTACGAGTACTGGGATTTGGTGGGAATGGGCAACTTCCACTATTTTTTGCAAATCAGCCGAAATGCCGAAATAGGTGGGATTGATGACAAGCAATCCTTTTGCATCGCTATGTTCCCTTAAAGTTTTTTCAACGGCATCAACGGTGATTCCGTGTGAAATGCCCAAATCCTTATCTATTTCAGGATTGATGAAAATGGGAACAGCTCCGGAAAATACAATGGCAGACATTACGGATTTATGTACATTCCTTGGGACGATGATTTTGTCCCCAGGTCCGCAGACTGTCATGACCATCGTCATGATTGCTCCACTTGTTCCTTGAACGGAAAAGAATGTGTGATCTGCCCCAAAAGCTTCAGCGGCAAGATCCTGAGCTTGTTTGATGATCCCCTTTGGCTGATGGAGATCATCGAGTGGAGCGATATTGATTAAATCTATCGATAATGCATTTTCTCCAATGAAATTACGGAAATCAGCGTCCATTCCTTTTCCTTTTTTATGACCTGGAATATGAAATTGAACGGGATTTCTTTTTGCATGCTGCAATAAGGCAGTGTATAAGGGTGTTTCATTCTGTGACAATTCTTTGTGGCCCCTTTTCAGTAAAATAGGTACGAAATATGGGAGGTTTTACTCCCTTTCTATTAATGATCGTATGTTTCTCCGATTCCATTTGTATGGTTAGTAAGCTTGTGGATAGACATAAAACATATGAATTATAGCACGTCTTATAATAAATGCCTAGAGTGATTTAATGTCCTGACTTAAACAATTTATATATGTCTTTGTCTTTAAAGAGCCCAATAAAATTATCAGCAGTTTATAAATATCCATTTTTCTAGTATTAACTTGATTTACTCAAGAATTCTTCTTTTTTTATATTGTATGTGTGAGTTAAAAATTGAACGGGTAAACAATATTTGCCATAATGAAGCTAATGATTTGGATTCAGCTAAATAAACAATCCAGCAAATGAAAAGGGAGATGAGGAGTTTGAAGTGGGAAACGCGTGTGACCGATTTGTTAGGTATTCAATACCCAATTATACAGGGGGGATTGGCCCATTTAGCATATGCCGACCTGGCTGCGGCAGTGTCGAATGCAGGCGGGCTAGGGCAGGTGACGGCCATGTCCTTGGACACTCCGGAGCAGCTGATAGAAGAAATAAGAAAAACAAAATCATTGACGGATAAACCGTTTGGTGTGAACTTTGCGATCGGCCAGCATGGGAGGCCTTATGAACACATGCTTGAAGCAGCCTTGAAAGAGGGAATTGCAGCTGTTTCCGTAACCGGTGGCAACCCTGGCCCTTTTCTTGATTACGTTAAAGGCACTCAAGTGAAAAAACTGGTGCTTGTTGCTGCAAGAAGGCAGGCAATGAAGGCTGAACAGCTTGGTGCAGATGCAGTGATGGTAGTTGGTCAGGAGGGCGGAGGACATTTAGGGCGTGATGATATTGGAACCTCCGTGTTAATTCCTCAAGTTGTGGACTCGGTTAAAATTCCAGTCATCGCGTCTGGAGGTTTTGGCGATGGACGAGGTTTGATGGCAGCGTTGGCGCTTGGTGCCGAAGGAATCGAGATGGGAACACGTTTCATAGCTGTCAAGGAGTGTGTTCATGCACATGAATTATATAAAAATGCCTTGGTTTCCGGCACGGAAAATGATACCGTTATCATCAAGCGGTCCATTGGTGCACCAGCCAGGGTAATTGCAAACAGCTGGACCGATAAGATTCTTGATATTGAAAAAGAAAACGGCGGATATGAACAATTGAAGGAATACATAAGTGGAAAAGCGAATCAGCGTTATATTCATGACGGTGTCGAAGGTGAAGGCTTTGCCTGGGCTGGACAAGTGATGGGGCTGATTCATGATGTACCATCGACTGCTGAACTATTCAGTCGGATTATCGACCAGGCGGAAGCAATTCGTTCAAAATGGGCAGACTGATGATGCATGGTCCGCCGGACAACATGAAAAACTATCTAGAAGGAGCGTGTTTAGGATATGGATTATCAATATCCAATGGATCTTGATTGGTCTACTGACGAAATCGTAGATGTGATTAAATTCTTTGAAGCAGTAGAAAAGGCTTATGAAAATAAGATACAAAAGGAAGAATTCATGAAGGCTTACCGAAGATTCAAGGAAATAGTCCCCGGCAAGGCGGATGAAAAAAAGTATACGGATGAGTTCGAGTCAGTCAGCACCTATTCAGCCTATCTTGTCATTAAGAAGGCAAAAGGAATCGATGACGGGGAATGGATAAAAATGAAACATTAAAAATATAATTTTTCGAAAACTCCATTGACTTACTGAAGAGATTGTTTTAACATAATAATCAAGAAAAAGATAAAGGCAGTGACGAAGAAGAGTACCTTAATGATGTTCTGCAGAGAGCCAGTGGTTGCTGAAAACTGGTGAACGAAATTAAGCGAATGGACTTCCGAGCCCCAAACCGAAACGGATGAACGGAGTAGGCTTTGGCGATTATCTCATCGTTAATGGAGATAGGCATGTTAATGCCGTAAAGTGAGCTAATTTAGCTAATTAAGGTGGTACCACGGGTTCCTCGTCCTTTGGATGAGGGCCCTTTTTGCGTTTTTTTTGAAAATGATAATTAAATCTATGAATGAGAGTAGTAATCTTTTTAGATGCGTCACAGAGAGCCGGAATAGGTGGAAACCGGTACGATATAAGAAGATGAATGGACTTATGAGTGGTTTCTTGAAAATAAGTAGGGAAACTCGGCTGCCACCGTTAAAGGGTAATCGCAAGAATTCAATTCTTGCTTGAGAGGGAAAAATGATGCATTTTTCCAACTTGAGGTGGCACCGCGGTATACCGTCCTCTGCAGACACATATTTGTGTTTGCAGGGGATTTTTTTATTGGAATTTCAATATATATACCTTTTAAAGAAAATATCCAGAGGAAATGAAGACCTGGTCATTTGGCCAAAAGGGTTTTCCCTCAGGGGGATTATAAGAGCGCATAAGAATCGGGAGGGAATCAAGAGATGAATAATTTGGATGAAAAAAAAGTACTCCGTTTCAAAATGGATACAATTGAAGGGGATATCCATACACCCATTGCCATATTTCAGAAATTAGATGGTGACCAGAAGTTTTTATTGGAAAGTTCGAATTCGCATCATGACAACGGCCGCTACTCATATCTAGGTTCAAAACCTTATTTGGAGGTGACATCGCTTGCTGACCGAGTAAATGTGAAAGACATTGAAACAGGTGATCAAATCGTTAAGGACATCAATATCATCGAGTTTCTAAAAAAAGAATTATTAGTGGAAATAGAAGAGGTTCCCACACATCTTCCGCCATTTAACGGTGGCGCAATCGGATATATGGGCTATGATATCATTCGTCTTTATGAAAATATTGGTCCGGTTCCTCCTGATTCATTGCAAATGCCTGATGCTCACTTTCTTTTTTATAAAGAACTGTATATATTCGATCATGTTCTGCAGAAGATCCATCTTTTGACTGCTGAAGAAGATAGTGAAAAAAGTTTATTGGGAATGAAGGATAAAATAAATCAGGCAAGCAAGCCGTCAAAGGAAATATCGTCGGAATATTTGGAATTCAACTCGAATTTCAGTCAGGATGAATTCGAGAAAATGGTCCTTGAAGCTAAATCGGCGATCATAGCTGGTGAAGTGTTCCAAGTTGTTTTATCACAAAGGTTTAAAGCGGACTTTGATGGGGAGCCTTTCGATGCCTATCGTCGTTTGCGATTAGCCAACCCCTCTCCTTATATGTTTTATATAGAATTTGGTGAATATACAATCATTGGGTCTTCTCCAGAAAGTTTAATCAGTGTTTCATCAGGAACGGTTCATGTTAATCCCATTGCCGGCACAAGGCCGAGAGGGAAAACGGATGAAGAAGATAGGGGCTTCGAAAAAAGCCTGCTGATGGATGAGAAGGAACTTGCCGAGCATAAGATGCTAGTTGATTTAGGTAGAAATGATCTTGGCAGGGTTTGCGAAATCGGTTCAATCCACCTTACCGAGGAAATGGAAATTCAAAGATATCAGCATGTCATGCATATTGCTTCGAAGGTTAGCGGAAAGCTTAGGAAAGGGTACACGAGTTTAGATGCACTGACGGTCTGCCTTCCTGCCGGAACAGTTTCAGGTGCTCCTAAAATCAGGGCAATGGAGCTGATCAATGAACTGGAAAATTGTAAACGGGGGATGTATTCGGGCTCGATAGGCTACATAGGTTTTGGAGGGGATCTTGATATGGCTTTAGCCATTCGGACGATGATCATTAAAGATGGCAAGGCCTATGTTCAGGCAGGGGCTGGAATCGTATATGATTCAGATCCAAAAACGGAATATGAAGAAACACAAAATAAAGCACGCGCTTTAATGGAGGTTCACACTAGATGATTTTATTAATTGATAACTATGACTCGTTCACTTACAACCTTTATCAATATTTAGGTGAAGTGGAAAAAGAAATCGTAGTAAAAAGGAATGACGAAATCACCCTTGCGGAAATTGAGGAACTGAATCCAATGGCAATCGTCATTTCCCCGGGACCGGGCAGGCCCGAAGATGCTGGAATCAGTATGGAGATCATCCGCAATTTTTATGAGAAGGTTCCGCTATTAGGCATTTGTTTGGGGCACCAGGCCATTGGGGCGGTTTTTGGAGCGAATGTTGTTGGGGCGAAACAAATCATGCATGGAAAAACATCGGTAATCGAACACGATGGAACAGGTGTTTTTGCCAAACAGGACTTACAATTCCCGGTAATGCGCTACCATTCCCTTGTGGTTGAAAGGGCGAGTTTGCCAGAAGAACTGACTGTGACGGCAGTGGCACTGGATGATGGGGAAATCATGGCCCTTAAACATCAGGAATTCCCTCTCTACGGTTTACAGTTCCACCCTGAATCAATAGGGACGAAAATCGGCAAGGAATTATTACATCAATTTTATGAGATTGCCGGTACCTTTCAATCAGAGAAGGAGCAATCCATTCTTTAAAACAAAAAACGACTGGGGGAGTTAGCGGTGAAGGAGTATTTAGCGAAGTTAGCAGAGCGTCAAACATTGACGGAAGAAGAGATGAGCAGAGCAGCCCAATCGTTATTTTCTAAAGATATCTCCGAAAGCGAGATGGCAGCATTCATCATTGCCTTAAAAGCCAAAGGGGAAACGGCAGGTGAAATAGCAAGCCTTGTCAGAGTCATGAGAAAAGAAGCAAGAAGTGTACAAACAAGCTCCCTTAATGTAATGGATAATTGCGGAACGGGAGGAGATGGGTCACAAAGCTTCAATATAAGCACAGCATCGGCCTTCGTGCTTGCTGGGGCCGGTGTCAAGGTTGCCAAACATGGAAATCGCAGCATTTCAAGCAAAACGGGAAGTGCGGATGTATTGGAAGCATTAGGCGTTAATTTGTACTTGGAGCCTGACATGTTAAAGGAACTGTTGGAGGAAAATGGGATCACATTCTTATTTGCCCCATCTGTTCACCCTAATATTGCAAGGATAATGAAAGTGAGAAAAGAACTGAAAATCCCGACGATATTTAATCTTATCGGTCCCCTGACAAATCCAGTCCAGCTCGACACGCAATTAATGGGAATCAATCGACGCGATATGCTTGAGCTTTTTGCGGAAGTCCTGCATAAATTGGGCAGAAAACGCGCAGTCGTGATAAATGGTGCCGGGTTCATGGATGAAGCGAGCCTGCAGGGTGAAAACTCACTCGTCCTTTTGGAGCAAGGAGATATTATCCCATTTACGCTGCATCCTGAAGAAGTGGATCTGCCGGTTTACGGAAATGATGCCATCCGTGGTGGTGACGCCAAACAAAATGCCGATATCATGCTTAGGCTTCTCAAAGGTGAAAAAGGTGCATATCGTGATACCGTTTTATTGAATGCCGGATTGGGATTATACGCACATGGTACGGCAGCAACGATCAAAAAAGGAATCTCCATGGCCAAAGAAAGCATTGATAGCGGATCGGCTCTTGCAAAGTTAGAAAATCTGATTGCTTATGGCAATAGAAATAAGGTGGTCATGTAATGGAAAATATCTTAACGAAAATCATCGAACAGAAAAAGGTGGAAGTCGCAAAATTAAAAGAAAGGGCCTTAGATGATTCGGTCATGATCAACATAGTCAGACCATCTTTGGTGGAAAATTTGAAAACGGCTAAATCGATGGCGGTCATCGCGGAAATAAAACGGGCTTCCCCTTCAAAGGGGGACATTAAAATCAATGTAAATCCAATCGAGCAGGCCCTTTCATATGAAAGTGGCGGAGCTGCAGCGATATCCGTATTGACGGATGAGGTTTTCTTTAAAGGATCCATTGCAGATTTGAGAAACGTAAGCGAGGCTATACAAATTCCCAGGTTGTGCAAAGATTTCATCATCGATGAAATCCAAATCGATCGGGCCCATCGAGCAGGTGCGACTATCATTCTATTGATTGTGGCAGCACTTTCTAAAGAACGCCTTCATGAATTATATCAATATGCAAAAAAGAAAGGGCTTGAAGTATTGACGGAAGTCCATGATGAAGCCGAACTGGAACGTGCTCTAGAGCTGAATGCAGAGCTCATAGGGATTAACAATCGGAATTTAAAGACCTTCAAAGTGGATTTGGCTGTAACGGAACGACTGGCGAAGTTGCTTGATCCCACACGCCATATCATTATCAGTGAAAGTGGGATCAAAACAAAAGAAGATGTGATGCGTGTAAAGGGTGCTGGAGCAAAAGCGGTTTTGGTCGGGGAGACACTCATGACTGCATCAAATCTTCCGCACAAGATGGCCGAACTGCAAATGAGTATATAAGGAGATTAATATGTTAGTGAAAATCTGTGGGATAAAGACTTTGGCAGCTGCTCAGACTGCTGTTAGTTCCGGGGCAGACTTCATTGGTTTCATTTTTGCCGAGAGCAGCAGGAAGGTTGAGCCGGAGATAGTAGGAGATTTCGGAGCGAATCTAGCTGGTCATGTTAAAAAGGTCGGAGTGTTTGCCAATCAAACTGAACAAGAAGTGATAAAAAGTGCTGAAATTGCGGGATTGGATTATATTCAGCTTCATGGTAACGAGTCTGCCAGCTTTGCCCGCAGAATGCCCCTGCCGGTGATCAAGGCCTTTGCCATCCATTCAGAGAAAGACCTTGAAACCCTGCATGAATACCCAGCGGATTATCTATTGGTCGATCTTCCTAAGAGCGCATCCGGCAAGGGATTGACTTTGGATTGGGATATGATTCGAAAAGCTGATCTGCCACTGGAGAAGGTAATTCTAGCCGGTGGGCTGACTCCGGAAAATGTCGGAAAAGCGATTAATGCCGTTTCACCATTCGCAGTTGACGTAGCAAGTGGTGTTGAAACAAACGGATTAAAAGATGCTGTAAAAATGAAAGCATTTATCAATGAGGCAAAAAATACAGCCGGAAAAGAGGAATGAATAGATGAATACTTATACACAGCCTGATAAAACTGGACATTTTGGAGCATATGGAGGCCGCTTCGTTCCAGAAACTTTAATGGCGGCGATTACGGAGCTTGAAGAAGTATATGAACAATCTAAAAATGATCCAGAATTCCAAAGGCAGCTAAGTTATTACCTGAAACAATATATCGGTCGGGAAACCCCTCTTTATTTTGCGGAGAACTTAACGAGACTGGCTGGCGGTGCAGACATTTATCTGAAGCGCGAAGACTTGAATCATACTGGAGCCCACAAAATAAATAATACGATCGGCCAGGCTTTGCTGACTCAGAAAATGGGCAAGAAAAAAGTGATTGCCGAAACGGGTGCAGGACAGCACGGGGTTGCAACGGCGACTGTGTGTGCTTTGCTGAAGTTGGAATGCATCATCTTTATGGGAGAAGAAGATATCAGGAGACAGAAATTGAATGTATTCAGGATGGAGCTTTTGGGAGCCAAGGTCATATCTGTATCACAAGGAAGCGGGACACTGAAGGATGCAGTAAATGAAGCGTTACGATATTGGGTGGCTAATGTGGATGACACCCATTATATAATGGGATCAGTTCTTGGTCCGCACCCATTCCCCGTTATTGTCCGTGATTTTCAAAGCGTGATAGGGAATGAAACAAAACGTCAATATTCTGAGGCGGTTCATTCCCTGCCGGATGCAATAGTTGCATGCATAGGCGGAGGAAGTAATGCAATGGGGATGTTTTATCCCTTCATTGAGGACGAAACGGTAAAGTTATACGGAGTGGAAGCGGCAGGGCATGGGCTTAATACACCGTTGCATGCTTCAAGTTTGACGAAAGGGAAACCTGGGGTGCTCCACGGGGCATTCATGTATGTTTTGCAGAACGAGGACGGTCAGATCCAGGAGGCACATTCTATTTCGGCAGGGCTGGATTATCCAGGGGTAGGGCCTGAACATAGTTACTTAAAAGATACGAATCGGGTGGAATATACTTCAGTAACCGATGATGAAGCCTTGGAAGCCCTAGCGATGCTTTCAAGGGAGGAGGGGATCATCCCCGCCTTAGAAAGTTCACATGCCATTTCCTATGGTTTAAAGCTTGCTAAAGAAATGGAGAAAGGAACAGGACTGGTGATTTGCCTGTCCGGCCGTGGTGATAAGGATGTTGAAACGGTCCAATCATTGATGGGGGGTAGTGAACATGAATAAATTAACAAATGCGCTTGAAGAATGCCAAACAAAGCAGGAAAAAGCATTCATACCATATATCATGGCAGGTGATGGAGGTCTTGATCGGTTAAAGAGCCAGCTTCTTTTCCTTGAAAACAGCGGGGCGACTGCCGTTGAACTAGGAATACCTTTCTCTGACCCTGTCGCTGATGGACCCGTTATCCAACAAGCTGGAATCCGTTCTTTGAAAAATGGAACAACTTTAAAAGATGTCCTGAAAAAAGTAATGGAAATCAAAAATGATGTGAACATCCCCATTATTTTAATGGGATATACGAATTCAATCCTGGCTTATGGACTTAAAGAGTTTACGACTGACTGTCTTCAAGCAGGAATTTCCGGGTGCATCATCCCCGATTTACCGATTGAAGAAGAAGCCATCTTTTCATCAATCAAAACTGCAGGGATCGTTCTTATCCGACTTGTGACACTCACGTCTCCGCAAGAGCGCATCACTGAGATAACCGCAGGGGCGGAGGGCTTCATCTACGCAGTTACAGTCAAAGGCATCACAGGTGCCCGTGATGCCTTCGGAGAAGAACTTGGAGGCTATTTAAAGAAAGTAAAAGAGATAAGTCCGGTTCCCGTTCTTGCCGGGTTCGGCATATCGACTCCAGAACATATCCGTGATGCCATACAATACTGCGATGGAGTCATTGTCGGCAGCAAGATCATCGAATGCTTCGAGACAGGCAAGGAAGACCGAATTAGAGACTTGATTCAAGCAAGCAAAGGTTTAGTGCAAAAATAGGGATGGAGAGACTCCCAGGCTGCCCTTAGTTTATAGGCAAAAGGAGTTCTAATTTAAACACAGTTGATTGGGGCGGGTGTACGAGACTCTGGCGGAAAAGCGAGTCCTGGAGGCAACGGTCAAATTTTTAAAAACCTAAAAAAACTGTAGACAAACCCAATGATTATCGAGTTTGCCTACAGTCTGAGGAGAGCTCTTTGGCTCTCCTTTTATATTATCCAGTTATTGTTGGATCCGAATAGGAATCAATGTGTTTAATTTAATTGATATAAGGGTAAAAGATGTTCAAACGCATCTTGAATGGTTTCAATGAAATCATCATCTTTTAACTGAATAGCGTCATCACGGGAAATTTTTATACCGCATAGGATTTCGGCTTTCTTTACCGTTTGCAAACGGGTGAACATTGAATTCAAATCATCTACTCCAAGACCATCATGAGGGATGACATCAGGTTTTGTATGGTCCATTGACCAAACATAATGGGAGGGAATGCTATTCACCAATCGATCTGCCTGCTGCTCCAGATGCTTTCCGATTTCCATTTTATTAGGGGCTTCGTAAATGACGGCATACCAGATGAACATATGCGTTTCCCATAACCCGATTTGGAAATGCGGCATCATTTTATAACCTCTGCTATTGGCAGCAAAAGCAACCCATGTATCATTAGGGGGATTCACTGTCCGTCTAGCATGCTTTGCAACGTGAGGGTGCATTTCATCGCCGGTCATAACTGAGAGCTTTTGAGAAAAGTGCTCTCCTAGGGCTTGTAATTTAGGCTGGATCCGTTCTTTTAAAGCATCCATGCGCGGTTCCAATCCATCAATTTTAAAAACATCAAAATCATCTGCTGTAAAACTTGCTATATTCATTTTCATCTCTCCTACCGTAATATCTGCACATATTGTAGCATAAGTAAAAGTAAAATTTTAAAAATACGATTCAGGTTGGCAATGTAAAATTCCTTATAGGTTATAACACAAATTAGTTGCTATTTGAGGTAGGAAGTCATATGATAATATAAATTCAGAAAATTACGTTAATTAACGAAGGGAGAATGTTAATTATGAAACAAGTCATGAACCAAGCATTAAAAGCTAAAGAAGTTGAAAGACATAGAGCTGCAGTGTTAAGAATGGAAATGGACTATGAATTAGCAACCCTTTTTGAAGCAATCGGTGAAGAGAATGACCAAAAGAGGTCACAATGCAAGCAAAGACTAGAACGAATCCGCTTGGAATTGTTGAAACTGAAAGCCTTGTAAATGATTGGCTGCAGAGACCTTGAAGGAGAATGAATTAAGGAAATGAATCAATTTCAATACAAGGAATTTTATTATAGATAACGGACACTTTATTTTATTAAAAAATAATGTGTCCGTTTTTCATTAAATGTCCAATATATATAATGTGGAATTTCATTTGGTCTCGAGTCCTTTTAATAAGGAAGGGGAACGTCAAGTAAGGAGAATATTCTTGCTGGCTAAATCATGATTACGATTAATGGATGGGCAGTCAAGGAAACTTCTTTCCTCATCAGTTAAAAAAATGGAAAATTTAAGATGTTAAAAGCTTGAAGGCAAGCTCTATTTGCTTTAATCTTTAAAAGAGGATCATTTTAATGTAGTTTCTGATCATAAAGGACGGGGATATTATAATGGCATCGGTCAAGGAAATGGATACATATGCGAAGTTATGGATGAAAGAAGCCGGTAATAGGCTAAGGGCGTCCTTCAAAACCAAGTTGAATATTGAAATGAAAACGAATCCGAATGATTTGGTAACTAATATGGATAAGGGGATAGAAAAGTTTTTTTGCGAAAAAATCGGCGAAGCTTTTCCAGAACACCGTATTTTTGGTGAAGAGGGAATGGGCAATGATATTAAAGACCTAAAAGGTACGGTGTGGATCATCGATCCAATTGATGGAACTTTGAACTTCATTCATCAACAGAGGAATTTTGCGATTTCTCTTGGGGTTTATGTGGATGGCATCGGAAAGATTGGCATGGTTTATGATGTCTTTAGTGATGAATTATATCATGCGATTAAGGGACAAGGAGCATTTCTGAATGATCAAAGGCTCCCATCTCTTGAAGAGGCATTGGTAAGCAAAGCGATCATTTCCATTAATGCAAGCTGGGTAACGGAAAACCGGAGGATCGACCCGAGTCTTTTGGCACCGCTCGTCCGGGATGCAAGAGGAACACGTTCTTATGGCTCGGCAGCGTTGGAGCTGGCATTCGTGGCCGCTGGGAGGATTGATGCATACATAACCATGAGACTCATGCCTTGGGACTTTGCCGGGGGAGTTTTACTGGTCGAGGAAGTGGGCGGGGAAGTTAGTAATATGAAAGGTGACAAATTGGATTTTTTAAAAGGCGACTCACTTTTCGTATCAAAACCAGGGCTACACAAAGAAGTATTTGACAAATACTTATCAGGAAACTCCAGCCGTTAGTATCAAGGACTGATTGCGGCCATGATAAAAGTCTCGGATAGAAATAATTAACAAAAAAAACTCGCTGTCTGCCAGCGAGTTTTTTATATTATAACTTCCCGGCTTCACGTAATTTCTTCTTCTGGGTGAAACCGAACCCCATGATTCCGCAAAGAATAACGATTGCAGCTAATATTCCAATCAAGCTTTTTTCAGCAATGAAGATGCCAATGGAGCCAATGCATGATGTTGCCAATACCGCTAATATTAAGAAATTCCATTTAATGTTCATGAATATCACCCCTAATATATCTATTGTACATAATTTCTGTATTTGTTTCTAGTATGTTTGTGATATAATATGTAAGTTAATACTAGTGATACGTTTTACACAAACTTTTTTAGGAGTGAATTTTTTGAAATTAAGAGAAAATATTCGTAATATAGCCATCATTGCTCACGTTGACCATGGTAAAACGACGTTAGTGGATCAGTTGCTAAAGCAATCTGGTACTTTCCGTGAAAATGAACATGTGGAAGAACGTGCGATGGATTCTAATGCGATTGAAAAAGAACGCGGAATTACGATTCTTGCGAAAAATACAGCAGTTCAATACCAAGATACAAGAATCAATATTTTGGATACACCTGGTCATGCCGACTTTGGTGGTGAAGTGGAACGGATCATGAAAATGGTCGATGGCGTTCTTCTTGTTGTTGATGCATATGAAGGCTGTATGCCGCAAACTCGCTTCGTGTTGAAAAAAGCATTGGAACAAAAGATCACGCCAATCGTTGTCGTGAACAAAATCGATAAAGATTCTGCACGTCCAAATGAAGTGGTCGATGAAGTAATTGACTTATTCATCGAACTAGGAGCTGAAGAAGAACAATTAGACTTCCCAGTTGTCTTCACTTCAGGTATCGCTGGTACTGCAAGCTTGGATTCAGATCCTGCTAAACAAGAAAAAGACATGACCCCACTTTTCGAAACAATCGTCGAAACGATTCCAGCACCAATTGATAACTCAGATGAACCGCTTCAATTCCAAGTGGCTTTACTTGACTATAATGATTATGTAGGACGTATCGGGGTTGGCCGTGTATTCCGCGGTAAAATGCATGTAGGTCAACAAGTTTCATTAATGAAACTTGATGGAAAGGTTAAACAATTCCGTGTAACGAAAATCTTTGGTTATATTGGCTTGAAGAAAGTTGAAATCCAAGAAGCCGTTGCCGGTGATTTAATTGCCGTTTCAGGTATGGAAGATATTAACGTAGGGGAAACGGTTTGTCCGACTGAACATCCTGATGCCCTTCCAATTCTACGTATCGATGAGCCAACATTACAAATGACTTTCCTTGTAAATAACAGCCCATTCGCAGGCCGTGAAGGTAAATTCGTCACAGCTCGTAAAATTGAAGAGCGTTTGAAAAACCAATTGCAGACTGATGTCAGCTTAAGAGTCGAAAATACTGATTCTCCGGATGTCTGGATTGTTTCAGGTCGTGGGGAGCTTCACCTTTCCATCCTGATCGAAAACATGAGACGTGAAGGTTATGAACTGCAAGTTTCTAAACCGGAAGTTATCGTTCGTTTGATTGATGGTGTCCGTTGTGAGCCGGTTGAACGTGTACAAATCGACGTACCTGAGGAGCACACTGGTTCGATCATGGAATCAATGGGAGCCCGTAAAGGTGAATTATTGGATATGATCAACAGCGGAAGCGGTCAAGTTCGTTTACTGTTCACGATCCCAGCTCGCGGACTTATTGGCTATTCAACTGAGTTCTTAACGATTACACGCGGATATGGTATCATGAACCATTCATTTGACAGCTATCAACCAATGGCACAAGGTCAAGTCGGCGGAAGACGCCAAGGTGTACTTGTATCCATGGAATCAGGAAAAACTACACAATACGGTATTATGCAAGTAGAAGACCGCGGTGTTATTTTCGTTGAGCCAGGTACGGATATTTATGAAGGCATGATCGTCGGGGAACATAACCGTGATAGCGATTTGACTGTTAATATCGTTAAAGCGAAACAAATGACCAATATGCGTTCAGCAAATAAAGACCAAACTTCTTCCATGAAAAAACCAAGAATCATGTCCCTTGAAGAAGCTCTGGAATATTTGAACGATGACGAGTACTGTGAAGTAACTCCGGATTCAATCCGCCTTCGTAAAAAAATTCTAGATAAAAACGAGCGTGAAAGAGCAGCTAAAAGAAAAAAAGTTGCTATTGAAGAAAAATAAATAGCAAGAGGAGGAGAAAAGATTGGATATCCAAGAGCGATTATCATTTTTTGCAGCATTGTACAGAGTGGATGAAAATCCTGAAGCAGGAATGTGGTATTTATATTTGACGGTCTTTGGATTATGCATCCTTGTCTATCAGTTAGGTTTTGCCAAAAAGTTACCATTGCTAAAAAATGTGGTCATTTATGTGGTAATGGCACTTGGATGTACCCTTCTTTCTTTCTTTGCGGTATTTCTCCCTATGGGGGAGGCATTAGTCATCGCTTCGCTTGTTCTGGGGATTTATAGGATCCGTCTTCATAATTCGAGAAAAGAAGAACAGGCTTAAGATGATGAAATCATTACAGGATGCTTTATACAATTGGTTGACGATCAAAGTTGTTTGTGATGCAAGGCCTGATGATTCAGCTGCACGCGATACAGAAATGTTTTTCATGCAGATGCTGAAAGACGATCATCAGGTGATAATCGATTCGGTTACAAAAACAGAACCTTTTTATTTCGTCGAGTACCTTTTGGGAGACGAAATAAAAAAGCAGCGTTATCCGATTGAATTGATTGATATCATGTTAGACCAAATTCAGTTAGAGCCAGAAAAGTATAAAAATATCGAGTAATGATAAAAAGAACCGTGCGATTTACGCACGGTTCTTTTTATATTGCTTTAGGGAGGGAAAGTCCATAAAAAAGATGTAAGATTGTCCACAAAAAGAAAGCTGTCAAATCAGAAGGAAGTACAACTTCTGTTTTTGACAGCGCCGATAATGGGAAGTAAAGCATGATGGCTGGAATGATCGTGATAAAAGCAAGTGCGTATTTGTTCCATTTCCTGAAAACTTTCAAAGGATGTAGAAAATAAACGTAACTATACGTAATTGCCAGTGAGAAAAGGAGGTGGAAAAAGAATAATGATTCCTCACTCCAGGAAACCGCTCCCATTAGGGGGAGGAAATCCACATTCAATAAAAGCTTATACACTTGTTTACCGGATAGCATTTCGACCCACTTCATTATCCATCCAAGCAGAAGTCCATTGATCAGGCCAATCAGAGTAACTTTATGAAATGTTCTACCACTCATCTTCATTTTTGATCGTCCGATAAAGACGGAAGTTACCGGTAGCAATCCGCTCGTTCGTACGCTCTTCTATGCGTTGGTTGCATGTATTGCACATATAGGTATGTATAGGACGGTTTCGAAGTTTCTTCGCTTCTGGGCTATCGTCAGGTATAGATTCAATTTGATCGCATATTACACATTTAACCTTCATATTAGTTGAACCTCACTTCAATTTGAATATGCTTTTAAGTATACCAATATTTTTATGGTAAAACGAGGATAAAGTGAAACTATCAGTTGAACGTTGATTGTTGGATATGAAAAAGACCCGAAGATTCATTTCGGGTCGGGTAATATCAATCTTTAAAATGATTGGATTGATCATTTTGCTCTTTATCGAGTTCTTTTCTTTCCGTATCATCATCAAGTTTATTTTTTTCCTTTTCGATGTTCTTAGATGGCGTTGGGGTTAAAATATCACCAGGAACCTCCGGGATGACTCGGCTTGTGATGTCAGCGAGTTCATTTAGTATCCCGGTTACCGGTTTGCCGTCTTTAATATCTTTGGCTACCTCCCTGATCCGCTCATTTAAATCCGGGTCAGCGACGATGATGGCATTAGCACCGTCAGGATCATGTTTTAAAGTTTCTCCGACTGAGTACTTTATCGTTCCAACCTGTGAACGCTCAATATCTTGGTCGATATCTATTCCGACGATGGCGAATTTGCCAAGTACAACTGCGGTGGCATCGTTCACCTCTGGAATGGACTTAGCCAAACCGGTAAGTCTTTCCGCAGTTTGCTGACCTGTATTCCTGTCTGTTTCCTTAATGGTCGTATTATTGACTTTCGTTATATTGTTTTGCGCATTATTTTCAGACACTTCATTTTTATTATCCGTTGCGCAACCTGACATCAACAGAACAGCAGCGAGCGACAATATGATTTTTTGCAATGTACAACCTCCTTAAATGTTCTTTGGTTCCAGCCTGTCCGCCACCGACCAAGTCTGTTGTCATTATTACATGCAGTGAAACAGGGTGTAATCAATGTTGGGGATGGCATTCTTTGCTGGAAGTTTTCTTTATAGTCTGTAAATGTTCTTCTATCTTTATGCAAAGGAACATATATTTTATCAACAGTCTCGTCCGCTACATAACTGCTGAGTGTAGTAAATGGTAAGACATATCCTATAGAGCAGGCAGGAGGCGTCATATTGGGGAAAAAAATCTATGTTTTAGATACGAATGTCCTGTTGCAGGATCCGTATTCGATTTATTCATTCGAAGATAATGAAGTTGTCATTCCAGCAGTCGTATTAGAAGAATTGGATTCAAAAAAAAGGTATATGGATGAAATCGGAAGGAATGCCAGGCAAGTATCGAAATTGATCGATAGTTTTCGTGAAAAAGGAAAGCTGCATCAGAGCATTCCGCTTCATAATGGAGGCAGCATAAGGATTGAACTCAACCACCGTTCATTTCACAAACTTCAGGAAATTTTTGTTGAGAAAACGAATGATAACAGGATATTGGCAGTCGCGAAAAATTTATCTTTGGAAGAAGAGACGAAGGAAGATGGAAAAACGGTCATTCTGGTTAGCAAAGATACTCTCGTCAGGGTTAAAGCTGACGCCATCGGTCTAGAGGCAGAGGATTTTTTAAATGATCGCGTTGTAGAACTGGATCATATATACGCTGGGCACAAAGAAGTGTATGTATCGATTGATAACCTGAATAAGTTTTATGAAAAAAGCTTTCTTTCACTGGAAGAACTGACAAAAGATGCATATTACCCAAATCAATTCCTATTGATGAAGGACACGCTGGGCAGTTCAGCTTCGGCGATCGGGATAGTGGATGAGAACTGCAGGCTAGTCAAGAAACTGATGTATGAAGGGGAGCATATTTGGGGAATTAAACCGAGAAATGTCCAGCAGACCATGGCCCTTGATTTGTTGCTTCGTTCGGATATCCAGCTTGTGACGCTCATTGGTAAGGCGGGGACAGGCAAGACTTTATTGGCATTGGCAACAGGATTGATGCAAACTGAAGATCTGTCACAATATAAGAAACTTTTGGTTGCCAGGCCCATTGTTCCGGTCGGTAAAGATATTGGTTATCTGCCTGGGGAAAAAGAAGAAAAATTAAGACCATGGATGCAGCCTATTTTTGATAATCTCCAATTTCTGTTCAATACGAAAAAACCTGGGGAATTGGATGCGATTTTAGCAGGAATGAGTTCGATCGAAGTTGAAGCCCTCACCTATATCAGGGGAAGGAGCATACCGGATCAGTTCATTATCATCGATGAAGCGCAGAACTTAACGAAACATGAGGTCAAGACAATCTTGACGAGGGTCGGGGAACGGAGCAAAATTGTCTTGATGGGGGACCCGGAGCAAATAGATCATCCTTATTTAGACGAATATAATAATGGTTTGACCTATGTTGTGGAAAAATTCAAGACCGAGCGTATAGCCGGCCATGTTAAATTGATAAAAGGTGAAAGATCGGGATTGGCACAACTGGCAGCTACACTTTTATAATGCAATCGGCAAGGGGTTTCCCTTGCCGATTGCCAAAGTTTTGGCAAGGATGAACGAAGTCTTATTTAACGGTGAAAGACCGTACATTTTTTATCGGATCATTGATGTTGGAAGCGTCTCCGAAATAAATTTCCAGAGGGCCGCCTTCGGATATTTTAAGCGGCTTTCCATCCTTGGAAAAGCCCAGGAAAAATTCAAGTGCCGTTGCCAACGGGAATGTAAGTTCCTCATCATCGGTTGTAACGATGACTTCGGTCACCCCATTTTCAGGTTCGGCATTTTTTAAAAACGGTTCAAAAGGGATGCCGAAAGTCCCTTCCAGCAATCTTTGCTTCTCGAACTTTCGTTCCGTTTTTATTGTGGGTGGCATTATTGCTCCTTCCTGTATTTCTTTTTGCCAATGTTTGGAGGCGGCAATCGTATATTCTTCTAATTCATTGACTTGGACTCTTTCAGCGTGGAAATATGTATCGATTTCAACTTTACGGTCATCAAAAATCCATACTCCAGGATCTAGCGTAATTGGATATTTCACTTTTCCATTTATAAATACGATGGGTTCCAAATATCTCATTCCTTTCTGTTGCTCTTTAATGATTATAATCAATTATAATAGAAATGTCACATCTTCAAGATGGTGAATAAATTCCATGGCTGGGTATATCCATTTGAGAGGTGATCGTGATATTTCAATGGCAAATTGTTCGTCAATGTCCTTGCTTTTTCACAAAACTAAAGGTAGAATTTAGAGATAAGATTTAATCGCTCTGAGCGGGGGGATTTAACATGGCATCTGATATGCTTGTCAATCATCGAGAAAAAGCTTATGCTTTATTAAAAGCAGATGCTGACAAGATTCTAAAACTGATTAAAGTTCAAATGGAAAATCTCACTATGCCTCAATGTCCTTTATATGAAGAGGTACTTGATACGCAAATGTTCGGCCTATCACGAGAAATTGATTTTGCCGTACGCTTAGGTTTGGTAGAGGAGACCGAGGGTAAATCCCTTTTGGAAACCCTTGAACAGGAATTGTCAGTTTTGCATGAAGCATCGTTAAAAAAATAATAGATAAAACATACTAACTCAAACAAATCTCGATGATTGTTTGAGTTTTTTATTTATATACACAATTAATGAATAATGTTATACTATATTTAATAGTGACATACTAATTAGTTCGCGAAGTTCAATTTGAGTTATCTTATTCTTTTGAATTCTTTCTAAGTTCAATGGTCATCTTCCGATTTTAAAATATTCCCTGTGGGATTTTCCGGTCATATGGCTTTGATCAATAATGGATCGATAGTAGGGGAGTCAGATCTAATTCCCTGTTTTTTTATACGAATATATGTAATTTTTTATTTTTTTATTGTATTCAGTTAATTTTAGTATTATTGTTATATTAATTGAATGTTAAATCAAATTGATAATATATTATTATAGCTAAATTTTAATTTGTTAATGATATATGGCTCTTTTTTTGTCTTTATCGGATGTGAAAAACGAAAATATAAAATATATCGAAATAATTACATCAGCGATAAAATGAGCCTAAACAGATTGGACTCCTTATTTGGGAAATCAATTCATGAATAAAAAGTGGTGGAAATCTTTCACGCTTTTTTTCTATATATTCAATAAAAATACATATTGATTAGGGTGGTAGCAATGGGGAAACGTATAGAAAAAGTACTTGCGGCAAATCGCGGGGAAATAGCGATAAGGATTTTTCGGGCTTGTACGGAATTAGACATTCACACAGTTGCAATCTATTCAAAGGAAGATTATGGTTCTTATCACAGATATAAAGCGGATGAGGCATATTTGGTCGGGGAAGGCAAAAAGCCGATTGATGCATACCTGGATATTGAAGGCATAATTGCGATTGCCAAAATGAGTGGCGTCGATGCGATTCATCCCGGTTATGGTTTCCTTTCAGAAAATATTGAATTTGCGAAACGTTGTGAGGAAGAGGGCATAATCTTCATCGGACCAGAATCAAGACACCTAGATATGTTTGGTGACAAAGTAAAAGCCAGAACACAAGCTGAACTGGCGGATATTCCGGTTATCCCTGGTAGCGATGGACCGGTGACCAGTGTTGAAGAAGTCAAGGAATTTGGTGAACGATACGGTTTTCCAATTATTATAAAAGCCTCATTAGGCGGCGGCGGACGCGGAATGCGAATTGTCGGAAAAATCGAAGAAGTTGAAGAGGCTTATGATCGCGCAAAATCAGAAGCTAAAGCAGCTTTTGGTAATGATGAAGTCTATGTAGAGAGATTCATACAAAATCCGAAGCATATCGAAGTTCAGATTTTGGCTGATACTCATGGGAATATCGTCCATTTATATGAGCGTGACTGTTCCGTTCAGAGACGGCATCAAAAAGTTGTGGAAGTGGCACCTTCCGTTTCCCTTTCCGAAGATTTAAGGGAAAGGATTTGTGAAGCAGCCGTCAAGTTGGCTAAAAATATTGATTATGTAAACGCTGGTACGGTCGAGTTCCTTGTCGCAAATGGCGAGTTTTACTTTATTGAAGTCAATCCACGGGTACAGGTTGAGCATACGATCACTGAAATGATTACGGGCATTGATATCGTCCAATCTCAAATCATGGTGGCTGAAGGGCATGAGCTCCATGGCAAGAAGATCGGGATTCCTGAACAAGCAGGAATTAAAACTCATGGATATGCGATTCAATCAAGGGTGACGACCGAAGATCCATTGAATAATTTCATGCCTGATACCGGGAAAATGATGGTGTACCGTTCCGGTGGGGGATTCGGTGTCCGCCTGGACGCAGGGAATGGGTTCCAAGGTGCGGTCATCACACCATATTATGATTCCCTTCTCGTTAAACTTTCTACTCATGCGCTTACATTTGAGCAGGCAGCTTCCAAAATGGTTCGTAACCTTAAGGAGTTCAGGATTCGTGGTATTAAAACAAATATCCCCTTCCTTGAAAATGTTGTAAAACATGAAAAATTCATAAATGGGGAATATGATACATCATTCATTGATTCAACACCGGAATTATTTAGCTTCCCAATTAGAAAAGACCGTGGGACAAAAATGCTTTCATATATCGGAAATGTGACCGTGAATGGATTCCCGGGAGTCGAGAAAAAGAAAAAACCTGTTTTTGATCCAGCACCGATTCCTAATGTTGGTGGCTTGCCGCTTATCTCGGGTACAAAAAATATACTTGAAGAGCAAGGAGCAGAGGGACTGGTCAATTGGATCAAAGAACAGAAAGAGGTATTGATCACTGATACGACTTTCCGTGATGCACATCAATCTTTATTGGCGACGAGAATCAGGTCGAAAGATATCCTTGATATCGCAGAACCTACAGCAAAACTGCTTCCTGATTTATTTTCAATGGAAATGTGGGGCGGGGCAACTTTCGATGTCGCCTATCGTTTCTTGAAAGAAGATCCGTGGGACAGGCTGTTAAGTTTCAGGAAAAAAGCACCGAATGTCCTATTACAAATGCTTTTAAGGGCTTCAAACGCAGTTGGTTATAAAAATTATCCTGATAATGTCATTCGTGAATTCGTAGAGAAATCAGCGGATGCAGGCGTTGATGTTTTCCGTATCTTCGATAGTTTAAACTGGGTTAAAGGGATGGAATTGGCTATTGATGCAGTCCGTCAATCCGGCAAAATTGCAGAAGCTGCCATTTGTTATACAGGGGACTTGAATGATCCAACACGCAGCAAGTATAATATCGACTACTATAAAAATATGGCGGTGGAATTGGAACAAGCTGGTGCCCATATTTTAGCAATCAAGGATATGGCCGGGCTCTTGAAGCCTGATGCTGCTTACCGCCTTGTCTCGGAACTGAAAGAATCGACATCCCTTCCGATTCATCTGCATACTCATGATACAAGCGGAAATGGCATTTACATGTATTCTAAAGCGATTGAAGCCGGTGTGGATATCGTTGATACGGCGATTGGTTCTTTAGCTGGACTGACTTCTCAGCCAAGTGTACAAACACTTCATTATGCATTGGAGGGTTCAAGCAGACAGCCTAAGTTGGAAGTCGATTCTCTAGAGCGTTTAGGAGAATACTGGGGTGAGGTCAGGAAATTCTATCATGACTTCGAAAGCGGAATGAATGCACCTCATACCGAGGTTTACAAACACGAAATGCCGGGCGGTCAATATAGTAATCTGCAGCAGCAAGCCAAAGCAGTTGGGCTGGGAGACCGCTGGCATGAAGTGAAAGAGATGTATCAGCGCGTCAATGTAATGTTCGGTGATATCGTTAAAGTGACTCCGTCATCCAAAGTTGTTGGGGACATGGCTTTATTCATGGTACAAAATAACCTGTCTGAAGAGGATGTTCTGACAAAAGGTAAATCCATCGATTTCCCTGATTCAGTCATAGAGTTATTCGAAGGCTATCTAGGTCAGCCAGTTGGGGGATTCCCTAAAGAGCTTCAGGAAGTTATCCTGAAAGGGAAGAAACCTATAACAGTAAGACCGGGTGAGTTATTGGAAGAAGTGGACTTTGCAGCACTTAAAGAAGAATTATTCAAGGAATTGGGACGGGCAGTCACTGATTTCGATGTGCTTGCATATGCCCTATATCCAAAAGTATTCCTGGACTACAATAAAACGATTGAGCTGTTTGGAGATGTTTCCAACCTCGATACCGCGACTTTCTTATATGGTATGAGGCTAGGGGAAGAAATCGAAGTTGAAATCGAAAAGGGTAAAACGCTTATCGTAAAATTGGTTTCAATCGGCCAGCCATTGGCTGATGGAACACGGGTTGTGTATTTTGAGTTGAATGGTCAATCACGTGAAGTGATCATCAAGGATGAAAACATTAAATCTTCCGTTGTATCAAAAGTAAAAGCTGATCCAAAAAATAAAGAACAAATCGGTGCGACAATGCCAGGTACGGTAATTCGTGTAGTGGTCGAGAAAGGAGATCAGGTCAAGCAGGGTGATCACCTGATCATTACGGAAGCGATGAAAATGGAAACCACCGTGCAAGCACCATTCTCCGGGACCATCAAAGATATTTATGTAAAAGATGGAGAAGCGATCAGTACTGGGGACTTATTGATTGAAATAACTAAGTAATATCGCTGACTGTGACCTTCTGAATGATTTAGGGTATATGGGGTATGCTTGAGGTTTCAAGCTGCCCTACACCCTCATTCAAGGCAATCCACGGTATCTTAAGACAAAACAAGAACCACCATTCCCCAGGGAATGGTGGTTCTTGTTTTGTCTTATTATATTATTGATTGAACAATCAGAAATTAACGGGCGGGTACTGTTGGTGTTATGTCCTTTTCATCCTGTCCTTTGACTGTGTGCGTGGAGTTTCTTTTTTGCTTGGCCAGTGCATTTTTTTTGCTTCTTGATGTCAATAGCATCAAATAGCTCATTATACCAAAAAAGCAGGCAATGAATAATGCGTGTGTCAATGCGATATATAAGTTTTGCCTTGAGAAAATGATGAAGGCTCCAGCGGTAACCTGTAAAAATACGAGAATGAATGCAGCCATCCAACCGCCATATAACACTTTTTGATTTTTGTAATGTTTTTTTGCGATATAAGCCACATATGATACCCAAATGAAAATGGCGCCTGCGATTGCACGGTGTCCCATCTGTATCCATTCATAAAGGTTAGAGGGGAGTGCAAGGCTGTCATTTACACATAAAGGCCAATCCTTACAGATAAGACTTGATTCTGTATGCCTTACAAGAGCACCTGTATATACGACTACGAGACAAAAAATCAATACGCCAATGATATGGAATTTCATACGTTTGTCAACTATAAGTTTTTCGGCTTCAAACTTCTTGTCTACTTCAAAAATCAACAATGTCAGTAAAAAGACGGCAGCAAAGGAAATGAGCGATATGCCGAAATGAAGGGCAAGGACAAAATCGGATTGTGACCAAATGACGGCAGCGGCCCCGATTAACCCTTGTAGTAACAGAAAACCAAAAGAAAGGACGGATAAGAAACGTGCTTCACGGATATGGCCGATTTTTTTCCAAGACATATACGATAAAATTAAAACCAAGAATCCTCCAGCACCTGAAACGAGACGATGGGAAAGTTCAATGACCAATTCAATCGTGATTTTGTCCGGGATCAATTGGCCATTGCACAATGGCCAGGACCTGCCGCATCCCATGCCGGAATCCGTCTTCGTGACTAAAGCGCCGCCAAGTAAGATGAAAAGCATTACAATCGTTGTTAAAACAGCAAACCATTTAAGAGACGATTTCACTAGTAGTCCCACCTTTTTCTCTGTAGCAAATTAGGATTGTTCCATAAAATTAATAATAGCATAAGATTTTTCATAATATTTGTCGAACTTCCTCGATATTACACAAAATAGAATGATTTTACAAGTTCAGTTAATATTATAACTATTAATTAAAATGCCTGAAATAGTTGAAAGTTACAAAAGACTTTGATAGAAATAAAGGGAGTGTAAACCTACAAGTAGGAGCAAAATAGGGAATAAGCCTAGGGGATGATGATAAAAGCATACTATTCATGTTCTTGATGAACATCTTACAAGAGCAGTAAATTATTGAGACACAAATTGGTCAAAAATATCCGAAAAATTTTCACAAAAGCTTCCAAAAATGTGTTTTAATATATTGAAGAAATGATTTTACTAAATTTTACTGTTGTTAAGCATGATATTAAGAATGATAGCTCTCGATGGATTCCATTGACGACAGTCATTGGTAAATAATTTACTTTTTGTTTACGCTTCCTTGGTTACAAATATCAAAAAGTATGAAATAATGTTCTATAGCATATGTAAGTATTTTTTTGCATTTGCGTCTGTGCTGAATGATTTAAAGGAGGAAAACAAATGTCAGAAACAAGGGGTTTGTCAGAAGCTGTCATGGAGGACAGTAAAGCCGCCCTTCAATCGGATATACCTGAAACAACAGCTTGGAAGGATTTTCTCGCACTTATAAAAGTGGGGATCGTCAATTCAAATATAATTACAGCTTTTACCGGCGTGTGGTTAGCTCTTCATTTTTCGGGGCTTAGCTTCTTAAGCAATCTAGATGTAGTGTTTTATACACTTGCTGGTTCGGCGCTCATAATGGCGGGATCTTGCAGTTTCAATAATTATTATGACCGTGATATCGATCATTTAATGGAAAGAACGAAAAACCGTCCAACGGTAACCGGGAAAGTACAGCCTTCAAAGGTATTGGCGTTAAGTTTCGGCTTAATTGCTGCAGGGCTGATTTTACTTGCATTGACTAATATGACAACTGCCATACTTGGAGCATTCGGCGTCTTCGCCTATGTTGTTTTATATACTATGGTTTTCAAACGTAGATTTGTCTCGAATACGATAATAGGCAGTATATCCGGAGCGGTGCCTCCGCTTATCGGGTGGGCTGCGGTCGACCCGGGCCTTGATAAGATCGCCTGGGTCCTGTTCGCGATCATGTTCTTGTGGCAGCCTCCTCATTTTTATGCACTTGCAATGAGGCGTGTCGAAGAATATCGTGCAGCTAGAGTACCTATGCTTCCGGTCGTAAAAGGGTTCAAGGCTGCAAAAAGATCGATTATGCTGTGGATCATCTGTTTAATGTTCATTCCTTTCTTTTTAACTCCATTAGGAACACCGCTAGTTATTCTTGCTGCATTATTGAGCACAGGCTGGCTTATTTTGGGGATTAAGGGGTATAAAAAGAAAGACGATGTTAAATGGGCAACATCCATGTTTGTATATTCTCTAAATTATATGACCATTTTATTTGTAGCGATGGTTATTGTCACACTGATCTAGTTTTGGTTTAAATAAACTGGCGGCCTGTTCTTTTACAGGCCTCCAGTTTACTGATAAATAAAGCACTGACCGCCATTCATACATATTAACGGAACCAACAGGGGCATACATAAGAGCGGTTACATGAATCAACTTAATAATTCCTTAGATTAGGGATTCTTTCTTTTTAGAAATTGACATAGAGAGAATATTCGCAATTGCGCCCATTTTTATTTTTGTGAGAAAATTTTGACGAAAGAGGGGTTTCTGAAGCTATGAAAAAAAGGCTGCACAAATGGCGCCTAATTGCTCTGCTGGGAATTGTAGGACTTGTCCTTTCGGGCTGCGGCGAACCATTTCTATCCGCACTGAAGCCAGCTGGCGATGTTGCGCAATCTCAGTATGACTTACTGATATTGAGTACACTAATCATGGTACTGGTTATTATTGTTGTGATTATTTTGTTTGTTGTAGTTATACTACGCTTCCGTCGGAAGGAAGGCGACGAAACAATACCGAAACAAATTGAAGGAAGTCATAAACTCGAAATTATCTGGACTGTTATTCCTATCCTTCTTTTAATTGTTCTGGCTGTTCCAACCGTCGTCACGACTTTTGACTTAGCCGACACAAAGGCAATGGATAAGAAAGATAAGGATGGAAAGACGAAGGATGCACTTGTCGTGAATGTTAGGGCAAACCTTTATTGGTGGGAGTTTGAATATCCAGACCTTGGCGTCGTAACAAGTCAGGATTTGGTTGTGCCGACAGATCGAAAAGTGTACTTCAATCTAACTGCTTCAGATGTTAAGCACTCATTCTGGGTACCGTCTGTCGGAGGGAAGATGGATACAAATACAGAAGGGGTCAATCAGTTTTTCTTAGAATTCGATGGTGAAAAGGCAGAAGATTCGAACAACTTATTCTACGGAAAATGTGCTGAGCTTTGCGGTCCTTCACATGCTTTGATGGATTTTAAGGTCATAACGAAGTCTAAAAGTGATTTTGAAGCATGGACTAAAGATATGAAAGCCTCGAAGGAACCTGTCGTTGAAGGCGATCTGGCCAAACAGGGTGAAGATGTCTTTAATCAAAGTTGTATAGGCTGCCATGCGGTGACGCCGAATGACAGCAGGCCTGAAGCTGCTCGTCAGGCTCCGAATCTGGCTACATTCGGTGAGCGTGAAAAAGTTGCTGGCGTATTGGATCATACGGAAGAGAATGTGAAGAAATGGATCAAGGATCCTGAGAAGTATAAACCGGGCAACACGATGACCGGTACTTACGGTGAACTTTCGGATTCAGATATTAATGCACTGGCAGCTTATCTATTAGAGCTTAAGGTGGAAGACAAATAGAACATTGATTAAGGAGGTTAAATCGTGAGTACCTACGCTAATAAAAAAGGATTTGGCGCTACGCTTTGGGATTATCTGACGACGGTAGACCATAAGAAAATCGCCATTCTATATCTTATCTCTGGCGGGTTATTCTTTGTAATCGGCGGTTTGGAAGCGATGTTTATCCGTATCCAGCTTGCAATCCCAAATAATGACTTCGTTAGTGCCGGATTTTATAATGAAATTTTGACCATGCACGGTACGACAATGATATTCCTGGCGGCAATGCCATTGGTATTTGCTGTTATGAATGCGGTTGTGCCATTACAGATAGGGGCACGTGATGTTGCGTTCCCATTTTTGAACTCATTAGGTTTTTGGCTGTTTTTCTTTGGGGGAGTCTTTTTAAATCTTTCCTGGTTTTTAGGGGGGGCTCCCGATGCAGGCTGGACATCGTATGCATCACTATCCCTTCACTCCGAAGGCCATGGCATTGATTTTTACGTCCTTGGACTACAAATATCAGGTTTTGGAACACTAATGGCAGGAATCAATTTCCTAGTAACCATCATTAATATGCGTGCGCCAGGTATGACATATATGCGTATGCCGCTGTTTACCTGGTCAACTTTCGTTGTTTCTGCATTGATATTATTCGCTTTTCCTCCGCTTACCGTGGGATTGGTGTTAATGATGTTCGATCGGATGTTTGGTGCAAATTTCTTTGATGTAGCGGCAGGGGGAAATACGATCATTTGGGAGCATTTATTCTGGATATTCGGTCACCCGGAAGTATATATCCTGATTCTTCCAGCGTTCGGTATTTTTTCTGAAATTTTCGCTACCTTCTCCAGAAAAAGATTGTTTGGTTATTCATCGATGGTATTTGCAACCGTTTTAATCGGTTTCTTAGGTTTCATGGTTTGGGCGCACCATATGTTTACCACTGGACTAGGTCCGATCGCAAATGCAATCTTTGCCGTGGCGACCATGGCTATCGCTGTACCGACAGGTATAAAGATATTCAACTGGATTTTTACGATGTGGGGAGGAAGCGTCAAGTTCACGGTTCCGATGCTTTATGCAGTTGCCTTTATTCCTACATTTACAATGGGCGGCGTGACTGGTATCATGCTCGCATCTGCACCTGCTGATTATCAATACCATGATAGTTATTTCGTTGTTGCCCATTTCCACTATGTAATCGTCGGTGGGGTTGTATTAGGTTTATTGGCAGGGATCAATTTCTATTGGCCGAAGATGTTTGGAACAATGTTAAGCGAAAAATTGGGGCAAATCACATTTTGGACGTTCTTGATCGGTTTCCATTTAACATTCTTCATTCAACATTTCTTAGGTTTGATGGGGATGCCTCGTCGCGTATTTACATTCTTGGACAATCAAGGCTTTAATACAGGTAATATGATTAGTACTGTGGGAGCCTTTTTGATGGCATTTGGTGTCTTGGTTATGGTCATCAATATCATCATTACATCTGTGAAGAATGAAAAGGTCGGCAATGATCCTTGGGGAGATGGCCGTACGCTAGAATGGGCCATTCCATCACCACCGCCTTTTTATAATTTTAAACAACTGCCGTTAGTCCGCGGATTAGATCCTTACTGGGTTGAAAAAATGGAAGGGAAAAAGGAAATGACTCCTGCAGAACCACTTGGGGATATCCATATGCCAAATTCATCTATTCTTCCATTAACGATTGCTTCAGGTTTATTTATCGCTGCATTCGGTGCTTTATACCATATGGATGATAAGACATGGACCCTCCCTATAATTATAGTAGGACTTTTGGTGACATTTGGTTCAATGTTTATTCGTTCAGTTAAAGACGATCATGGATACCATATTCATAAAGCAGACCTTATGGACGATAAAGACAAGGGAGGTAAGGCATAATGCAAACAGATGAAAGATTCACGGATGCCACTTGGCCTGCTTCTCCCGAGAAAGCGACTTTAGAAGGTAAAAATAAGTATTTAGGTTTCTGGTTGTTTCTTGGTGGAGAGACTGTTTTATTCGCCTCACTATTTGCAACTTACCTAGCATTGAAGGATAAAGTTCCAAATGGTGATGCAGCCTTAGCTAAAGATTTATTCGAATTACCACTTACTTTTGTAGCAACCATGCTGTTACTGACCAGTTCATTGACCAGTGTGTATGCAATGTACCATATGAAAAATAACCACTTTAAACAAATGCAAGCTTGGCTTGTGATTACGGTTGCACTTGGTTTTGGTTTTCTTGGACTCGAGATTTATGAATTTAATCACTATGTTCATGAATTCCATCATACCTTTACGAGCAGTGCCTTCGGCTCCGCGTTTTATACGTTAGTTGGTTTTCATGGAGGACACGTTGCTTTCGGTTTGGTTTGGATAATATCTCTTATGGTTCGTAATGCAGGAAGGGGCTTGAATTTGTATAACGCTCCTAAATTTTTTGTTGCAAGTCTATATTGGCATTTCATTGACGTAGTCTGGGTATTTATCTTTACTGTCGTATACTTAATGGGAATGGTGGGATAACTGATGGCGAATGAACAATCAAATTCAGCGAACCCGAATGTCGATTTAAAATATCGCCGTAAGAAAAATGCTGAAGAGATGAAACACCAAGTAATATCATTTACACTAATGATTTTCTTTACATTACTTGCTTTTGCTGCAGTTGGAATAGAGGGTTTTTCACATTGGTTCATTAAACCGGTCATTTTGCTGCTGGCAGTTGTACAAGTGATTTTCCAATTGTATTATTTCATGCACATGAAGCATAAAGGGCATGGCACCATTGCATTGTTCTTATTTTCCGGCCTTGCAGTGGGCTTGATAACGGTCCTTGTGTTCCTAACGATTGTTTGGATATAAACCATAAAGAAAATCGGCTATTGAATGATAGCCGGTTTTTCTTTATGTGGTGATTCTCATCCAAGTTTATCTATATTTGTTACAATGTTTCATTTTAGGTATAATGGATAGTAAGAAAAAGTTCATGAACGAGGTGATTTTTTTGTCTATTGATATTTTTGGATTTCGCGCTTTGTGGAGTCCTTATTATTTTGCCACCCTCGTACTTATTACAGTTGGCTATTTTTGGCTGGTGACAAAAAAAAGGGGGAAGTTTCCGGGCAGCTCACCGCTTTCCGTCAAACAGGCTACTTATTTTTTGATAGCCATGTTCCTTCTTTATGTGGTAAAAGGATCGCCGCTGGATTTATTGAGCCATATCATGTTCAGTGCCCACATGTTTCAAATGGCACTGCTCTATCTCGTGATTCCGCCATTATTTATCATTGCGATTCCAGATTGGCTTATGAGAACACTCATAAATTCAAGGGGAGTGAAGCCGTTATTTCAGTTTTTCACGAGACCTCTTATCGCCCTTTTATTATTTAACGTTCTTTTCTCGTTGTACCATATCCCGTTAGTATTCGACTTTATCAAAACGGGGATGTGGATTCATGCCGGATACACGGTCCTTTTATTTACGACCGCTGTTTTGATGTGGTTCCCGCTTGTCAATCAACTGCCCGAACGTGAAAGTCTATCAGGTGTGAAAAAAGTAGCTTATATATTCGGCAGTGGCATTCTAATGACCCCTGCCTGTGCTTTAATCATATTTGCTAATGATCCGATGTATGATACATTCACCAATGCGGAATCTTGGGCCAGTGCCATGGAACTTTGCGTTCCGGCTTCCGCACTATCCGGTTTAACGCTCAGTGGTCCGGAAATGTTCAATGGACTGCCATTGCTTGAGGATCAACAGCTTGGCGGGGTTCTGATGAAAGTGATTCAAGAAATCGTATTAGGCTATGTATTGGGTGTCATTTTCTTTGCTTGGTTCAAAAAGGAGAATGGCGGCCAAAATGATATCGATCCTATACCTTCGGATTTTCAGACTGCAGAATAATTGTACGATAAAAGACTTGTCTTGGGGCGGACAAGTCTTTTATCTGACTTTACCTGATTTTCGAATTAAAGCAAATAGCCAGTAATTTGACTTGGGTATTCTATAAAAGTGAGCATTCTGTTAATAATCCTTGATTTTATTGAATTTTATGATTGCCTCTTATAAAATGGTAGTTGATTAATAAATATAGAGAGGACTACATTTCATATGTCTTTACCAATCCTTCCAACGATAAGTACAGCCTTCATTGTATTAAGTGCCATCACTGTTGCAATAGGCTGGTATCAAATTAAACAGCGCAAAATCGAGACCCATAAAAAAACCATGATGGCAGCTGCGGTTTTTGCGGTGATCTTTTTCACTATATATCTTTCTCGGACGGTCTTCATTGGTAGTACGTCGTTTGGCGGACCCGATGACATGAAAATTTATTATACGATTTTTTTGATTTTCCATATAACGCTTGCAACAACTGGAGCAGTTTTGGGGATCATCATGCTTACCACTGGGTTTAAAGGTAAATTCGCCATTCATAAAAAAATCGGGCCGGCGACAAGCATCATTTGGTTTTTCACTGGGATTACTGGAGTAGCTGTTTACATCCTGCTTTATGTGATTTATCATGGCGGCGAAACAACATCTTTAATAAAGGCGATCCTAGGATTTTAAAGTGACAAAAAAGCCTGGTGCAAAAAAAAGCATCAGGCTTTTGTATTGGATACAAAAAAGAGAGCATCACACATGATCCTCTCTCTTTATACCACTTTTCGCTGACGGCTTTTATAGGCCGTTGAATTGTGTAAGTTCTTCTTTGATTTGAGCGAGGATTTTTTCACTTTGTTTAACTAGTGATGCAGGAAAATCCTCCCCTTCACCATATTCAACTCCGTGTGGATAATAATGTTTTCCTAATAGAGGAACCATTAATTTGATGACGGCCCTGTGAGCGCCAACATCGCCCTCTGTAGCATAGCCAAGTATTCTCAGGTAAAACGTGCCTTCTTTTAATTCGAACTTACGATCGTAACTTACTCTTTCGTAATCCCATTGTTCTGCTCGTATTAAACCATATTGCGGCATTAGGTCATCTAATCGGTTTAAGTCGGCTGTGATGTTTTCGATTCCAAAGCTTTCAAATTTCACGAGTAGTACCTCCTATGTTTACTATTGAGAATTAAAATGACATACCGGGAAAATATTATGTACATGAATATATTAAAAATCTCCAAGTATGTTTATAATATACCATTTTATCCTATATTTTATAATAGTACGAAATGGTGGAAGTTGCAATGAACTCAACCATGGTATTTTAATCATTCACAAAAGTTCCATTTTTAAAATAAATTTAATGAAGGGGCAGTCTAACGTAAATTAGAAAAATATGATTGAACAGTGATATAATCAGGAAAGAAAGGTTTTTGCATTGGATACATAAATTAGATAGAGAGAGGGAGTGTTCCTCTGCGCAGTTTAGGTAAGGTGTTGGTGTTAATCATTATTTTTTTCGTAATCGGTATTTATCTTAATATCGGCGATGAAGATGAAGGGAACCCCCTTATTGATGGTAACAAAGGTGTTAACCCCAATGGACATATAAATGAAAGAAGCACTTCCTCTGAAAAGGAAGGGGTTACTGAAGTGACAGAAGGTCTGGGAGTAACGATCGGGAAAAATGCAAAAGAGATAGAAAGGGAATACGGTAAGCCGGATCGAATTGATTTGTCTGCCTATGGATATGAATGGTGGGTTTATAAAAAGGACTATAATAATTATTTCCAATTAGCCGTTGAAAATGAAAAAGTGGTATCTGCTTATGGAATCGGTGATGAGGTCAATGTCGCTCCTTTTAAAATTGGACAATCGATTGATGCCATCTATTCCAGTTTATATGTGGAACCAACTGTTGATATTGAAGTTGGTCACAGTTCCTATCGTTTTGAATTGTCGGAGGAAGATATGAACATGAGGCCGTTAATTGATTTAGGGAATATTAATGTTCAGCTTTATTTGGATAAGTTCACTGGTACTGTTTCAAGCATCCGATTCTTGAATGATTCCGCCCTATTGAAACAAAAGCCGTATGAGTTGACCTATCATGGTGAACTTGTGACAGTTAAGGACCTTTCAGATGAGGACATGGCGAAAGTGGAAGATGGAAATGAGCAGCAAATATTCGATATTACGAATATCATGCGCAGCAGATTTGATTTGAAGCCTTTAGAATGGGATGCCGCTACTGCGGAGGTTGCTTACCTTCATAGCAGGGAAATGAAGGACACCCCTGAAGGAACCCATGTTTCTGAAACAAAGGGGGATTTGGAAAATCGTCTTGATGCAGGTCATGTGAAATACAGGGCGGCAGGTGAAAATATAGCAGCCCATTATGTGGATGCAGCTGCTGTCATGGAAGGTTGGCTAAATAGCAAAGGACATCGGGATGCGATGCTGAACGAGGAATTTACAGGTCTGGGCGTCGGGGTATATAAAAATTATTACACCCAGAATTTCATAAAGAGATAAAATATGGCCCTTTGGGTCCGTTCAGAATGTAGACAAACTTGATAAAAATCGAGTTTGTCTATTTTTATGGCTTGTACAATTTGGACGTTGATTGGAACGTAGGGCACTCGCTTTCCGCGGGCGGTCGGTGAGCCTCCTCGGCTTTCGCCTGCGGGGTCTCCCCTAGACGCGCTTTTCCCGCAGGAGTCTCGTACACCCGCTCCAATCAACTTTGTCTTACCATTTAGATAGAACACTTTTGCCTGGAGTCATTTTTGTTTTAAAAGAGAAGTATTAAAACCTGAGGTGATGAGGATGCTTTCTAAACATGATTCTATTCAGCGAGATCAACTTGAAATGATTGCTTTAGATCAACTGGTGCCGGCGAATCATTTGGTTCGTAAAATGGAGGCTGCCATTGACTT
>NZ_JBYSYV010000016.1:0-131274 GCF_058783805.1 Peribacillus sp. FW305-BF15
CTCCTTTTGCCTACAGTCTTTTTTGTTTTAAAATAGAACTATTAAAACTTGAGGTGATGAGGATGCTTTCGAAACATCATTCTATTCAGCGAGATCAACTTGAAATGATTACTTTAGATCAACTGGTGCCGGCGAATCATTTGGTTCGTAAAATGGAGGCTTCCATTGACTTCACTTTCATTTATGATTTGGTGATAGATATGTATTCAGAGGTAGGACGCCCAAGTATTGATCCAGTTATTTTAGTTAAACTGACATTCATTCAATATACCTTCGGTATTCGTTCCATGCGTAAAACGATTGAAGAAGTTGAAACAAATATGGCTTACCGTTGGTTCTTAGGCTATGGTTTCAATGATAAAGTACCCCATTTCTCAACGTTCGGGAAAAATTATGAACGACGATTTAAAGATACAGACCTGTTTGAACAGATTTTCTATCGCATCTTAATGACAGCTGCTGATAGAAAGTTAATAAGTGCTGAACACGTATTCGTCGATTCCACACATGTGAAAGCCAATGCGAATAAGAGCAAATTTGAAAAGAAAATCGTACGCAAAGAAACACGAGCATTTCAAGGACGTCTTCAAGATCGTGAAAACCATGGAAAGAAGCCTTTTCCACCAGATAAATTTGATAAGGAAGAAACCAAAGCAATTAAAGAAAGTACTACGGATCCTGAGAGTGGCTACTATGTGAAAGATGAACGAACAAAACAGTTTGCCTATTCATTCCATGCGGCCGCAGACCGCAACGGTTTTGTATTGGGAACGATTGTAACACCTGGTAATACACATGACAGTCATATTTTGGAGCCACTTGTTGAGCAAGTGATTGAGAAAGTTGGAAAACCAGAAGCAGTTGCCGCAGATGCAGCTTATAAAACACCAGCGATAACAAGCTACCTATTTAACAAAGAAATAACACCTGCTTTACCTTATACACGTCCTCGTACAAAAGAAGGATTCTTTCGCAAACATGACTATGTTTACGATGAACACTTTGATTGTTACCTTTGCCCTTCGGGAGAAACTTTAAAGTACTCAACAACAAATAAAGAGGGCTATCGCGAGTACAAATCGCCAAAACAAATTTGTGCAACATGCTCATTTTTATCACGGTGTACTGAAAGCAAAGACCATCAAAAAGTAGTGACACGGCATATCTGGCAAGCATATGTGGAAGAAGCAGATCATCTGCGTCATCATCAAGAGGTAAAACCTATATATGCGAAACGCAAAGAAACGATTGAGCGTGTATTCGCGGATGCAAAAGAAAAGCATGGTATGCGTTGGACTACTTTAAGGGGACTTAAAAAATTGTCGATGCAAGCGATGCTTACTTTCGCTGCCATTAATTTAAAGAAGATGGCCACTTGGACATGGCAAGGTCCTAAAATGGCTTAACATTGTGGCTCGAAGAGCCCAAATCACTTAATTTTTGGTCAAAATTTCAAAGGAATTTCAAAAGGGGTTCGGAATTTTTTAATTCCGAACCCCTTTTGTCTACAAACTGAGACTTTCTACATTGTTTAAATGTAGGAAGTCTTATCTATTAAAGTGATTTCAAATGTTCAATACGTTTTTCTAATGGTGGGTGTGTAGAAAACAGTCTGGAAAATTTCCCTTTGCCACTAATTTTAAAGGCAGCAATAGACTTTTGGCTGTCATCAACCAAGTTCGTGGTATGTCTTAATGATTCTAAAGCGTGAATCATATTTGCCTTTCCACCTAAATCGGCAGCTAATTTGTCCGCTTTAAATTCACGTTTTCTTGAATGCCAAAAGATAATGGGACTGCTTAAAATACCGAATAGAATCTCGAAAACTATAGAAGATACGAAGTAAACAATACCGGCAACTTCTTCTCTTACAAAACTTGAAACGATTTTTGAAGCAATACGGGAGAAGAAAATAACGAACGTGTTAATCATTCCTTGCAAGAGTGTGGTTGTAACCATATCACCATTCTTAATGTGTGCTATTTCGTGTGCAATAACTCCACTAATCGCATTTCGATCCATTCTTTCTAACATACCGCTTGAAACAGCTACTAAAGAACGTTTTTTGCTCGGTCCAGTAGCAAATGCGTTGACCTCTTGTGAATGATAAATACCAACTTGCGGCATACCTTTCAAACCAGCCGTATGTGCTAATCGGTAGGTTTCTTCCAATACAAAACGTTCGTGATCGCCACGCGGGGAAAGTTCATCAATTAATTGAACACCCATAACCCATTTCGCCATTTTACGGGACATTAACAAAGAAATGAAGGAACCAGCAAAACCGGCGATGACGCTAAAGGCAAGTAGGGAACCGTAACCACCGCCACCAATATAACTTTCTACACCTAGTAACGTGGTGATCGTGGTAATGGTGATCAATACGAGAATATTAACGAAAATAAATAAGGAAATCCGTTTAAACAATTAAGCCCCTCCTAAAATATAATGAACCTTATCTTAATAAGGCGTTCATCAATAATGAAACAAACATTATAAAGCTATATACGAAAAAATAAAAAAAAAGTTTCAATAAAACTTCTCACCACTAAGAACAGAAAAAATTTTAGGCTATGTAACTTCATAGGGGAATTCAATTGCTATTCTTCGCCATTTCTCTTCCTAATTCGCAGCGAGAACCTTAATCCTTTGGATTTTAATGTATTTTTATCTAAAAAAATAAAAAAAAGAAACTTATGGAAATTCAGGTACTTATGTATTAATATAAGTGGAGTAAATAGTTCGTTATAACGAATTTAGGGGGACGTTTTGTGCGTAACAAAGGTATATTGTCATTGGTTTCTGTAGGTCTATTTGCTTCATCATTGTCTGTAGGTTTTGTTAAGGCAGAAGGAAACGATAACGGCTTGGCGAGGAAGGCCTTTGAAAGCCAAGTGGAAAAGCCTCTTGAAAAAGGTATTATTGATTCTAAAATGTTTAATCAACTTGAAAAAAAAATAAATGATTCTCAATCGGTTTCAGTTAAAGATTCTAACAAAATGGGTAGAATGAGTAGTTCTTCCAGTAGTAATTTTATTTTGGAAACTGAGCCCAATAACGACTTTGGTTCAGCAGATAATAGTTCTTATGAAAAATCATCTGTTGGTCAGTTGCTTCCTATGAATGATTTGGATTTACATAAAGTGGTTGTTCCTAGTGATGGAGTATTGTTAGTAGCAGGATTTACGGACTCATACTTTATTGATCTTGGGTTCGGGGCAGTTCAAAAAGATTTTGTTGAAAACAATAACTTAGAATATTTAGGCTATGAGGAAGATGAGGATGGAGTTGAAATACAAGCGTATCAAGCTAAGAAGGGCACATACTATGTGGGTGTCATAGACCTAGATAACGAATATATTGACGATAATACAACAGAAGACATATATGCTATCGGAACTGGATTTGTAGACAATGTTAAACCATCTAAGCCAACAGTTTATAAGATTGATAATAATGACAAAGTATTAACTGGAAAAGCAGAGGCTAGTTCTACTGTTACTGTTAAAAATGTAAGTAAGGTGTTAGGTTCAGCAAAAGCAACATCAAAAGGTACGTTCTCTATTAAAATACCTGTTCAAAAAGCAGGAACTAAATTGACAGTCACAGTTAAAGATAGTGCCGGCAATGTGAGTTCAAGTGTATCGGTAACTGTTGCTGATGTTGTCGCCCCAAGCAAGCCAACAGTAAATAAAGTAGATGATAACGATAAAGTTGTAAAAGGGAAAGCTGAAGCAAACTCAACTGTAACTGTTAAAGTAGGAAGTAAATCCATTGGTTCAGCAAAAGCTAGTTCTAAAGGGGTCTACTCAGTAAACATTAAAGCACAGAAAAAAGGAACGACACTCTCCATAACTGCAAAAGATAAAGCAGGAAATACTAGTTCTAAGAAAACGATTACAGTGGTAAAACATTAAATGGTGTATACACAAGTCGAGGCTAATTCCTCGGCTTTTTCTATAGGTTTTGGAATGATTTTCGCCACGATGGCATCTTAGGTGAATGATGCAGGAAAACAAAATGAATAATATCGTTAATAGCAATTAAATTAATAATTGTTAATAAGACAATGGAAGCAATGTTGGTCGTTTTATCAGAATTGATACCTATCGCACGGTTACATATCGAGCACGAATACCTGAAAAAGGTTGATGTATCTCTTCCGAAAGAAGCTTTTAATACTAGAATTCCGGATTGAAAAAAATTGTATATTTATCTTTATTAACTGTGACCTACCTATTATGAGAAAAGGGTCATACCTATTATATTTCTAATAGATATGACCCTTTTCTTATTTATTGAACTTATTAATTAACCATGATACCAACCTGTTTTATTATCAATAGCTACAAGCTGTTGCCATTTGCCTTTTCCATTGATTTGTATATACATAATGTACTGGCCTAGTCCGCCTTTTTCTAATTTTGTTTTATCTTTTTTTCCTACATAATTTTTCTTAATTTCATTAATAGTTTTTGTATATACTCCTGGTGACCATTGATATGGATCAGCAAAGTGTAATTCGTATGTTTTTACATAGGCATATTTGCCTTTGCCTTTGTATTTGATTTTGGACCAACCATATTGTTTAGCAGAAATCCATTTACCCTGATCCTTACCGATAAGTACACCACCATATACATTTACTATTGTACCTTCTTTAATTGTCCCTAATGTTTTATACGAAGTCCCAGGTGAAGATTTTACGGTAAGAGTTGTTTTAGCATAAGATTTGTCGTAGCTTGGGGCTTGAGATTCAGCCGAGTTGGATGCTACACATAACATCAGCAAACAAGCACCTACAAAAAGCGAAATCATTTTTTTTATTTTCATAGCACCTTATACATAGTCATAATTTACTTATTTTTATGAAAAATATTCCTTTTTAATCATATCATAAGGAGCTATATAAAACTATTATATTAATAAGGACGTGCCCCATCTCAAGGTTGATTTTACCATAATTTATGAATTTCATAAGCAAGCCGGGATGCTGCCCCTAAGCGCAGTGTATTCGTACTGCGTAGTTCGATATTTACACAAACACACTTATTTTTGTTAAAATTAGGTAGTGTTAAATTATATTAAGGGGCAATTGTTGTGCAAAAAATACCAGGACTTATATCTATTCTAATCCCGTCTGTTTTAACATTATTGATCATTAACTTTGTATTTGATATTGTATCCTTGAAAATTCAAGGAATGCCACTCGTACTTCCGTTTATACTGTGTCCAATAGGAGCTATATTGGGATTCGTAGGCTATGAAATGATTCGCCATAAACTTTCGTTAGTTGGAATAATTTTTAACACGTTTTTATTTGTGTTCCCAATCTTATATAACATCGTCGCTATACTTACACAAGGTCCATAATCTTTAGAACAAAAGGGTTGGATTTTTCCAATCCTCCGTTTTAAGAGATATATCGCCCAGTTTGTGTCAACTCTACAATAAGTCTTAAGAAACGAACGGGTGCGTTAGTTCATTACCCAAAAATGATCAATCTTTTTTATAAAAGAATAATCCAATTAAATATTATAAGGGCATGTTTGATTAATCTTTTTTCAAGACATACTCCTTCTATTTATTTATCAAGGTTTCTTGCATTAATTTGACCAAACTTTGTTTCAAAGCTACATCTACTTTCTCTTAAGGAGCTGAGACCTATGATTCTAGGTTCTTCCCAAGTTGTTAAAGGAATATCCGAAACTAGCGATTATGTAACTCCATTCACAGCCTTTGGCCCATGGATTGCCATTCTAATTATGGCTTTTATTGTAGGGTGTCTGTATTTAGGATTTAGAAGAAGATCTAAAAAATAAGTTGTGTTCGAACTTTTGTTTCATTGCCAGAATATTGTCTAAATCATCACTCTACCTTATTGATTTTTTGTAGATTACAGTCTAATATTGTAAGAAGCACCATAACATACTAGAGGAGGAAAATACTGATGAAGAAATTGTTTGTATGTTTATTTGGTTTTGCACTATTATTCACAGCCGCTCAAACTAATGCAAGTGCTGCTGGAGCTGGGGACAAGAACTGTGGAGACTTCTCATCTACTCAAGAGGTAATGAAATTTTGGAAAGATAACGGGTACAGTGCTTCTAATGACCCTCATGACCTTGATAGAGATAGCGATGGCTTACCATGTGAAGTTTCTCAAAGTGAGTATGATAGTTTCGTAGCATCAACAGACGATTCTAAAGAAGAAGATACTTCAGGAACAAAAGAAGATACTTCAGATACAAATGAAGATTCAGATGACAACTCAACAACTGTTACAAACGATGACACAAACAAAGATGACGATGCAAGCAAATCTGATGAGTCAACATCTACAACTTCTGACTCTAAAGAAGGCGAAAAATTACCAGAAACAGCATCTAACGCTGTTACAATGATGGGATTAAGTGCAGTCCTTCTTGCTGCTGGTTCTCTTCTAGTATTCCGTAAGAAACAAACTAACTAATTTATGCAGAGGACGACATAACCTGTCGTCTTCTTTTCCTTTAAGGTGGTAATCATGAGAAAATATCTAGGTTTTTTATTTATCATAATTGGATTAAGCATAGGCACCTATTATTTTATCGAATGGAACACCGGTCGTTCTGCTGCTGAAGAATTGAATGCAAAGGAAATTATTAAATACGAACAAATGGAAGTTAATGCAAAAGAAACCTCAGAACCAAATACGCAGCAGGAAAAAGAGACAACTATGAAAGGACCAGTTCCTCAAACTCCTTCCACCCAAGTAAATCATACAGAGGGAGATAAAATTGCCTATTTAGTGGTTCCTAAGTTCAAACAAAAGTATTCTGTTTTCTGGGGAGCAGATGATAAAGTGCTAAAAAAGGGCGTGGGTATGTTCGTGAGCGAGTTAACCACAGCTCCTGATGGAGGCGGTCATACAGTATTAAGCGGTCATAGAGATACGATTTTTTATAAATTGGATGAGCTAGAGACCGGTGACATGCTCAATGTGGAGTATGACGATAAAGTGTTTTCCTATTCCATCAATAAAATCTTCATAACGGACCCGGATGACCGGACAGTTATCGTAAAAAAAGATGCAGCAACATTAACGTTAACTACCTGTTACCCCTTTAATTACGTAGGTGACGCACCTGAACGATACATTATCCAGGCAGAATTAATCGACAGTGGCACTTAACAAGACAGCATTCAACTAGATGCTGTCTTGTTTTTATGTACGTTTTTCTTTCGAGTTCAGCCATATTAAAGAAAATCTCTTAAAATAGTGAAATTTTTGTCATCTCAAGGTTAATATTTGACCGGATATTTTCCTTGGCAGTTTTAATTTCTAAACTAATATTCTCCATATCTGTAGGCTTAGTAGAAAACTAAAAGTATTGTTCTAGATTATCTGAAAACGCCTCCCTTGGAAAGGGGGGTAGCTCCATCATTCACCCTCGTCAAGAATACATAGGCCGCATCATCGTTTGATCCCCTATAACGTTCCGATCGCACAGCTAGGTAATCTTTTATGTCCTGCATGGACGGGGGAGAGACTGCCACTACATCCTTTTTTCCACCCTTACGTAATACATGTATTTGTTTTTCCTCAAAATCCAAGTCTCGTAGCCTTAAGTTGGATAACTCATTCACCCGGATGCCGCTTTCTAAGAAGAGGGATAAGATCGCAAAGTCACGTTCCTTGTCCCTTTTAAAGTATATGAGTTTCCTGGACTTTTCAGGGAGCTCTCTTTCATAGTCATGCTTCACGAATTCAAGAAACCGAGCATCCTCATCATTGTGGAAAATCTTCGTCGATATTCTGGAAGCACGCGCGCCCAATGTTTCCTTCACTTTATTCACTTCAATTTTCAACATGACATTCCGATAGAAGTAAGGTTCGCCGTCTTCATTTTCCGTCTGGGTCGTTAAATACTTGAAAAGGGAACGTAATGCTGAAATTTTCCGATTGACTGATACCTTTTCCGCTTTTTTTGTTTCCTGCTTATTGATGGGAATATTTCTCCGTTCCAAAAATTTGATAAAGGATTGCGCTTCGAACAACTTCAACTTTTCCAGCACGGACAGGGGGATATCCTTAATATGCTCCTGCTCAGCAATGCCTTCAGCTATCAACCACTCCAAAAATAATTTATAATCAAGAACGTAATTCAAGAGGGTGGAGGGGGACCGGGTATCCAACTTATTGTCAACATATTCAACGATATAGAAAGGCATGGACTTAACCAGCTGTTCCAATTTCTGTTCATGGACTTGATGTTGTCTGGTATTGGCCATTGGTTTACTCCTTTTTAAAGTTTAATTTATGCGTAAAATTCAATTTTTACGCATAAATGGATACCTCTAATCAGAGTGATATTGAAATAGTTAGTTAAAACCTTTCAGAAAACCTTTGACTAACGGTACTTTAGTTCTATACAAAATGAGTGAAGACCACAAATCACAATAATATAAGACGGGGGAAGAATTGCTCGGGGTGATTGAAGAACAGCGAAATAAGTTTATAAAGCCCATCCAACAGGATCTGCTCAATGAAGCAATTTCCGAGGGATTTACATAAGAATAGGTTTTTTCGAGGTCCTCATTTTGAGGGCTTCTTTTGTTGCAAATATAAACACCCAATTAATTCTAGGTATTCTGGGAGTAATGAGCGTATATTGTATTGGATTCGCTTCAAAAGGATTATTTTAAAAATAAGACCATTTTACTAAGTTGGTTTGATATACTAGAAATGGAAAAATTGAGAGGTTCATTTTAATTAGTAGGGAAGTGTAAAAAAATGCTCTGGAAAATTAACTTTTGGCTAATTATAGCTATATCGATAGCTTCAATGTTTGTAGAAGCGGTTCATGGTCCGGTGATAGAAACTACTGATACTGTTATCAGTATTATTTCCACAATTGGATTATTTGGCTATGTATATAACAAACAATGGTTATCAAAGTCATTCTGGAAATTCGTATTTATAATAACTGTAATTGAAGTGCTTGCATACACAATGTTGGATGTGCTTAATGATCCAGAACTTGGAGTAGGGGGAATGATTTTCGTTACAGCTTTCACGCTTATCATAATGTATCCTTTCTTTCTAGGTTTATATAGATATGGATTCCGTAAGCAAAATTTAGCTTAGTGACTTCATAATAGCAGGTGCATTTGTTTGAATAAGGCATTAAAAAAGGAGACCATAAAATATGTTAACAGTCGATAATTATATTGATTCCATTAAAGCTAACCTTGAGGAACATTCAGATTTGTTAGTAGCTAACCTTAAAAATATCATTACATACAACTATTTTTCTGAAATAGATTTGTTGGATTTTACCGCATTTATTGAGCCTACAAATTTTGAAATTTCAATAAGGATGTTCTCTATGGATAGAGAAGCTAACGAAGTTTTCTATGAAGGTAATGACACAACAGTTTTTGCAGGTAGTGTTGATATAGTTCCTGATGTTACATACTATCAGTTAATCGACAATTCATTGGATGATTTTTTTGATAATTTTTACGAAGAAAACTATCCCGCAATATACGAATTAGAACAAAAAGCGTTTACAGATTGGTTTAGTAAATGTTGGAAAAAATCAGGTGGGGATATATTGAATTTACCATCGTTCTTTGTTTTCCACGATGATACTAAATCATATGAGTTAAAAAATAATCAATGGATTGATGATGAAGAAAAATGGTCATAAAAAACGATGAAGAATGCCTATATAAAGGCATTCTTTTTTAGTATCCAAATATCAACATTAACGATTAATATAACTTATATTTAAACATCTCAAATTTGCAACTGCTTTTAATTTGTCTTCGCGACGAGCGCCTAAAACAATTTTAGGTTTTTTTTCGCCAAGTATTTTGCAGTTACTTCTCCAATTCCTGATGAATCGCCAGTGATTAAAACTAATAAGCCCATTCGAGATCACTCTCGAGTAGGCTTATTTATTTTTACAAGCAACACCTTTACTTATGGTTCCCGTAATACATCTATGTCTTTATTTTCCCTTTATCAAACTATTAATATAACAATTCTTGTTTGATACCCTTTTGTTTATTTTTCGGAGGGGTAAGCTCTTTAGGAATTAGGGAGGTATACGTTTCCCCATCGAGTCTTTCAGCTAACTCTTTTTTAGCATTATCAAGTAATTCTGGGTTTTCAAGAGCCGAAATAGCCGTACATGCCATTGCTTTTCCAGCTAATAACATGGCATCATGGGCGTAGCTTTCTTTACCTTGCGTGACAGCCTGCCAAGTATGAAAGGGTGTTCCAAACGCCCAGGTGGAAGTAACACATTGTGCAGTTGGAACATTCCAGCTAACATCGGCAACATCTGTGGACCCTCCCATAAATGTTTCTTTTTCAGAAAAAGGAACGATAAAGTCGGCAATAGGTCGTTCTGCTAATTGAGAAGCTCCTTGTTTCCCAACTTGTAAAGCTGCCGTACGCTTCTCCTCGTCAGTCAACGTTTCATAGATTGTTTTTGCATAGTTTATATCCTGTTGAGTAGCAAGAGGTGCGCCTATTTCCTGCATATATTGGTGCATCACTTTTTCAAGGGTCAGATTTGGAATTAAATTATGGCAGGAACCTTGAATTTCGAAATCAACATTCGTTTGCGTCATAAGTGCCGCACCGCGGGAACAGTTAACTACCCTGTCATAAAGCTCTTTTACTTGATCTGGTTTCGGTGCACGGATTAAGTATGTCACTTCCGCCTCAGCCTGAACGACGTTTGGAGCCAATCCTCCTGTATTGGTTACAGCATAATGAATTCGAGCTTCATCAATCATGTGTTCCCTCAAATAATTGACTCCAACATTCATAAGTTCGACTGCATCTAAGGCACTTCTTCCTAAATGTGGTGATGCAGCGGCATGGGCACTTCTCCCTTTAAATTTAAAGTGTGCATGGATGACAGCGTTGGCAGTGGAGTTCATTACAGCATTCATTGTTGAAGGATGCCATGAGAAGGCAGCATCAACATCTTTAAAAAGACCGTCTCTTGCCATAAAGGTTTTCCCGTATCCACTTTCTTCTGCTGGACAGCCAAAATATTTTACTGTTCCACCAAGCTTATTTTCCATCAAATAATCCTTAACCGTAATAGCTGCCGCTAAGGAACCTACGCCCAGCAAATTATGTCCACAGCCATGGCCATTTCCATTTTTAATAATGGGCTCAGATATACCGATGCGTGCTTGTTGACTTAGCCCTGCCAAGGCATCATATTCCCCGAGAATCGCAATGACCGGATGACCAGATCCATATGAGGCAACAAAACCTGTTTCAAGACTAGCTATTCCCTTTTTTACGGTAAACCCTTCCTTTTCCATTGCTTCGCTAAGCAAATCAGCTGAACGGAATTCCTCAAATCTGGTTTCTGCAAACTCCCATATTTGATCACTTAGCTGTGTAAACAAGGTGCGTTTATTATCGATTAAATTTGTAATTTTTTCTGATAGAGTAGTCAATTTTTCCATCTCCTAAATTGCGTTATTTTTGAAAGAAGGAACCTCTTTCTTAGTGCGAATTAAAAATAAAGATCCCGCACACAATAGAGCAAACATAATCAGCATAATAAAAGCAACTGTATAAGAACCGTCAAAAGCATCGACTAAAAATCCTATTAACATCGGAGTAAGAACCCCAGCGAATTGGGCTCCGGTATTAATGAACCCATTTGCAGTACCTACAACCTCTTCAGACAGCATTTTTAATGGAGCTGAGATGATCAGAATAATATTAAACGACATGAATACAGTAACAACACTTTGATAGACAGCAAACATTGCTATATTTGGTGCATAAGCCATTAAATATAGAAAAACCGCCGTTAATACTGCAAATACAGCTGCAATTACCTTATCTTTCCCTTCAGGTAATTTATCCAAAATATAGCCGCTTACAATCATGGCAATAATTCCTGCAAACGCTGGAATAGCTGAAATATACCCGACTGATGTTAAGTCGAGATGTCGTTCCGCTACTAAATAAGTCGGCATCCACGCCATTAATCCCCATTGCACTGCATAAATGGCAAAATAGGCAATGAACAAATTCCAGATAATCGGAGTTTTTAAAACTTCTCTTAAAGGTGCTTTATTTTTCGAAGGGTTTTCACTTTTTCCTACAGTTGAATCTCTCCGCTCTTTTATGAAAAATACATAGAGGAAGGCAAAGATAATACCAATGGCTCCCGCAATATAAAAGATTGTTCTCCAACCGATACTTTGCATGGACTGGGTACCTATTATTGGTGTTATTACCCCCATAATTGTCCCAGAAGTGAGCATGAAGGACATGGCACGGCTACGTTCATTTTGTGGAAACCAACTCGCAATACCTTTTGACGCAGATGGAAAAAAGCTGCCTTCCCCAAGTCCAAAAAGAAATCGAATGAGGATTAAGGACATGAAGGACCATGCCATTCCTGACAAAATCGTGAAGACGGACCAAGCAAAAACAGCCATGATAATGATTTTTCGGAAACCAAACCGATCTGCGAGCCACCCCCCGGGAATTTGCATTAAGGCATAACCTGCAAAAAAGCTGCTTAAAACAATTCCAGTCTGGGAGGCACTTAAATGTAGATCCTCTGAAATACCTAAAATCGCATAATTCATAAAAAATCGATCAAAGTTTCCAATTGACCATCCTAAGAATAGCAAGATGATAATGACATACTTCCAGTTCTGCGACAATTTAGATACCATATAATTCCTCCTGGCGAAATTAGTTGAATTCTGTATAATTATAAAAAATTCTAACTATTCAAACAATGTTTGGTTCTATATAATAATTACATAAACTATGTGGAGGTCTACATATTCCTATGGAGGTTGTATAAAGTGGAAACATTGATGAAAATCAAACAATTTTTAGTGGGTGACTGTTGCTTTTCACATTTTCAGCTGTGGCAAAGCCTAAATGGATTAGATTTTTCACTTGTTTTATCTCATCATTTTGACAAAGAAACACCCATACCAGAAAGATTTTTCAATGAAAAAATTCGCACCCATGAAAATCACACCGATATTTACTATCATTATGTCAATCATACAACCATTGTCCTTAGGCTCAGCAAATCATCCGTATTAAAAATCGAAAGCAAGCAAAAACTTAAAACGATAATCGATTTACATTACTTGCAAGTAATGCTAGATAGAGAAAAATATATTAGGAACAAAATGATGGAGAGCATCCGTGATATATCAGTACACGAAGATTTAGATGATTTGCTAAAAAAAATATTAGAAAATGCCTTGTCTGTTATACCTGTAGCTAATATGGGAGTTTTATGGATATACGAACCAAGCTTAGAGGTGCTTTTTCCTAAAGCATGGACAGGCGGTCCTAATGAAGAAATTGGAAAAATGAGAATGAGGGTTGGGGAGGGAATTATCGGAAAAACCTTTAAAGATAATAAATCTTTTATTCTTACAAATATAGAGGGAATTCTCTCAGAATCCTCTAATATTTCACCAGGTAATCTTTTTCATTTGTATAACTCTGTCCAATTTGACGATTTACAATCCATTATTTCAGTGCCAATAAAGGTTGAGGAGAGTACTTTATGTGTTTTGATCATCTACCAAAATGGTACTTATCCGCTTTTAACGAAAGATGACCAACAACTGTTAGAAAGTTTTTCCGATCAGGTTTCTATTGTCTTAAGAAATTCGAATCTATACCAAAATCTAAAAAAACAAAATGACCTTTTAATTCAACGAGATACCATACACAATTCTTTAATAAAATTGTCTCTTCAAAGTAAAGGTTTACAAAAAATCGCAAATGAAATAAAAAAGATGATAAACCATCCATTAATGATAGTAGACTTAACAGATGATCAATTATATTCAAGTCCAACCCCATGGAAAGTGGAGCTTCCTTCAGAGCTGATAAAGATAAATACAAAATTACCAACTCAATCTTTTTTTACTGAGTCTTATAATAGTCAGTCATTGTATATTCACCCTATTATTGCTATCGATGTACCCATTGGAATAATGGCCGTAGAAATGGAGGAAGATGACCTTTTTCCTTTAAACAAAATGATTATTGAACAGGCAAGCTCAGTAATTGCATTAGAGATTATCAGAAAACAAACATTAGTTGATTCTTTTTATCAAAAAACAAATGATCTATTTAAAGATTTTATTGAGAGCCAAGAATATAACCTGATACGAAAGAAGGCCAGTGAGCTTAGAATTAATGATCATCCCTATTATATGGCAATCGTAATTCATCTACATCCTCATGCAGATTTCCATTTTGTTAATATGCAAATGCACAAACTTATTGCCCAAATTAAAAAGCAGTTAGGAATATTTGTTTCAATCGTTTTTGGTTATGGAAATAAAGTGACGTTGGTATGCCAATTTAATAACTTTGCAGATCAAGATTATGTTAAAAGGAGATTAGCGCTTATTCATTCCAACTGGATTAATGTGCATGAAGAATCGCTAAAAATAGGGATAGGTACCTGCTATCCAAGTATGGATAATATAGCGAAAAGTTACTCCGAAGCGGATAAAGCCCTTTCCTTTCTAATCTCGAGACAGCTTAAAAGTATCGTGAATTATCAGGATATTGGCATAAATCATCTGTTTATTCACCAACCCATTGATGACTTGAACTCTTTTGTAAATGAAGTTTTTAATCCCCTCCAATCTGATAAAGACGGTACTTTGGATTTAGAACAAACCTTGCTTGCCTATATGGAGAACGACCGTCAGGCTACACAAACAGCCAAAAATTTGCATATCCATGTTAATACTTTATATCAAAGGCTAAAAAGGATCGAAGAAAAGCTTCAAATTTCCTTTTCGAATCCAGAAGACATTTTAAAAGTTCAACTTGCATGTTATTTAAGAAATTCAATCGTCTCACTAGACTCGTAGCCTTAAGTGTATAACTCGTTTACCCGGATCACGCCTCCTAAGAAGAGGGATATTCCTTTTCTGAATTCACACCTTTTTATCCTGTTAATTGATAATATTGGAAGAAATATCGTCTTTTTTATGAGGGTCTTGGGAGTAAAAAAATTGAAAACATTGAAGTTAACATTTCCGGCAAGAAACTCAACGAATGTGTTTATGGATGGGATAAAATAGAGAAAACCAAACAATGCTCTTGAAAAATTTTAAAATGTTAAAATGTAAGTATAATCACATTATTTTCAGTTAATATTTTACACTACCCCTGGTTGCTAGGGGACATTGGTTCTCGTCTACTAACGTAGCAAGGGACCAATTAAACATTTTTAAAAATTTTGTACAAGGGTAAAACCGTTTGTAAAAGGCTTTAATACCTTAAGGAGGAGAAGAAGTGAGTCGAACGAAAAGCATCATTTCACTTAAAAATATTATCTGGAAGCGAAATGGAAAGCTGTTATTGAATGGGGTTTCATGGGAGGTCCAAAAAGGGGAACATTGGGCACTTCTAGGTCTAAATGGATCAGGGAAAACATCTCTTTTAAAAATGATTACAGGTTATCAATGGCCGAATAGTGGTGAAGTGTCCGTTTTAGGGAATCTTTTTGGAAAAACGAATATTCCTGAACTGCGGAAATCCATCGGCTGGGTCAGTTCCTCATTAGATCAGGAATATCAGTCACGCCCAAATGATACAGCACTTGAAGTAGTTTTAAGCGGAAAATTTGCTTCAATTGGATTATATGAGGAAATTACAGAGGATGATGTAAAGAAAGCAAAAGCATTACTTGACCAATTCAGAATCAAATTTTTGTCTAACCAATTTATCCACACACTCTCTCAAGGTGAAAAAAGAAAAGTAATGATTGCAAGGGCCCTCATGTCTTCACCGCAATTATTAATCTTAGATGAGCCTTGCAATGGACTGGATATTTACTCTAAAGAAGAGCTGTTAGCATCTATTGAAGATATGACTGCTGCACCCAACGGCCCGACCATTTTATATGTTACACATCATATTGAAGAAATCGTACCATCTATAACCCATGCTATGTTAATCAATTCGGGGAACGTTATGGGTAAAGGAGAAAAAAGGGACATATTAACCGAATCATTATTGGAAAAGACCTTTTGTGTCCCAGTCAAAGTAGAATGGGAGAATGAGCGTCCCTGGATCCGGATTAAATCCCTGTTATTTTCTGAGAAAAAATAAACCTAGTATGCTGAAGAGTAAAGTTAAGCATTCGTAATGGTAAAACTACAAGATGAATATAGATTGCTTTCCATTGGAGGGCCTAATCAAATAACTTGATTTAGTGAGGCATAATAGTCGTTAGGACATCTTAATTTATCCTAATATGTAGAATGGTAGGTGTCTGTTCTGGCTGTTATCATTTGACAACTCCTAAAGTTAATGTATTTTTATTTTTCTTAAAGGCTTTATTTTTGGTGAAAAGCGATTAAATCTGATAATAACGGAAGCAGGGGAACTGTTAGTATATTGCCCAGAAAATAAGAAGATATTATAATAAAGTAAGTATGCGTCTTTAAATATAATAGTTGTCTACTTTGTTTGTTGTACAATAAGGTAACGTTTAGACTAATATCCATTTATTTTAACAATATTAGATGTAGGGTGAGTAAAAGTAGGATAAAATGAGATGGAACTGTTTTATTTGACAATAAAATTGGATTGTAATTCAAACGTAAGATAAAAAAAATTTAAGAATGGGGTGTTTTCAATTAATTTCAATCCAGTCTCCAGTAAAAAGTTATATGTTCAAATTTATAATCAAATTCTTTCTAGTATACTTTCAGGAGAATTTAAAATAGGTGATAAACTACCAGCGGAGAGAGAATTATGTGAACAATTTGGTGTGAGCCGTGCACCAGTCAGACAAGCTCTTAGTGCTTTGGAACTGAATGGATTTATCTATTCTCGACAAGGCGAAGGTGTTTATATTCAAAGTAATCAACCTCAATCAGAGGATTCTAAATCTGATCACGTTTTAGATTCTATATCACCAGAGGATATTATTGATGCTAGAATGAATATCGAACCACTTATTATAAAATTCGCTGCTGAAAGAGCTACAGATGAAGATATTCAGGAGCTTCATACAATTATTAATAAGATGGAAGAAGAAACAAAAGCGGGTGTATATGTACCCGAAACAGATGAGGCCTTTCACTTTGGGATTGCAAAAGCAACACATAATGAACTATTTATTAAAATCATTTCAGACATTATTAGTTCGATGAAACAGCAAGAAATGTGGCAATTTATTCGTGATCGTACCGTTACTCGACCAGATTATCGAGATGTTAACTTTCGTGAACATCAATTACTGATTAAAGCAATTGAAGAACACAACCAAGAGGAAGCAGTGAAACTCATGACATCTCATATGCAAAATTTATATAACCGATATTGGATTGACTAATTAGATGAAATGTCTTTATGCTAAACCATTATATTTAACCTTAGAAAATTGAATTTCCTTTAAAAAAGAAAAGGCGAAGCCATGCAGTTGTCATTTACCTGCATAGACTTTGCCTTTTTTGTATTTTAGTTCAATTTTATGAATAGCCGATTTTCGTTAATATCAACAGGATTGCCCTATCAAAATGTAAATGGAGGTACTCAATTATATTTTTATTAAAAGTACTTGACGATAACCATAGATTGTAAGTAAACTGTTAATATAAGGTTACTTGTTAGACAAGTAGTAAAGACGCTAAGTAACAAAAAGCACCTTTTAATCAACATATTTAATGATTAGATTGTGTAAACTATAAACATTTAGTATATCCAAGCTTATACCATCTTTTTTAAAAGAAGTGTAAGCGCTTTAGGATTGGATTTTAGTGTTTATGAAAAGTGTTTTACATGTCTATTAAGATACTAAATGATGTTAAAGATAGGAGGGTCTATTTGAGAGCTGCAGTAATTGATAAACCATATTCTGTTGTAGTAAATCAGGTTGACACGCCCAATATCAAACAAAGCCATGAAGTGAAAATTCAAGTGAAGGTGACTGGAATATGTGGTTCAGAAGTACACGCTTATCATGGAACACACCCTTTTCGGGTTCCCCCAGTTATCTCAGGGCATGAACTAGCAGGAATAGTAGTGGATGTAGGGAATGAAGTATCGAGTGTTTCTATAGGTGATCGAGTTACGGTAGAACCCCATTACGGATGTGGTACTTGTAAGCGCTGTCGGTCTGGGGAATATAATATTTGTGAAAACAAAAAAGTATTAGGTACACAAGAATGGACAGGATCGTTCGGTGAATTTATAGTTGTTCCAGAAAGCACGGTCGTACCATTACCGAATAATGTGTCCTTTGAACAAGGTGCTTTGATTGAGCCGCTAGCGGTTGGTATACACGCTGTCAGAAAAGCAAAAGTCGGTCTTGGTGATAAATTGGCCATTTTGGGCGCGGGTCCAATTGGGTTAGGAATTTTATTAGCAGCAAGAAACTCAGGTGCAACAAAAATATTCATTACAGATGCATTAGAATACAACTTGGAAATTGCGAAGAGACTTGGAGCTACCCACCCAATTCAGACATCAAAAGTAGATGCCATTGAAACGATACTAAAAAAAACAAACGGAGACGGAGTCGATCATGTATTTATAGCCGTTGGAATCCAAGCAGTATTGAATGATTCTTTTAGGATAGTAAAAAGGGGAGGCAGGGTCTCCGAAGTAGCTCTATTTGGAAAGAAACCCGAAATTGAAATTTCCTATCTTCAAAATAAAGAAATCCAGATTATCGGCTCCAATATGTATACGAGGGATGATTTTGAAATCGCGGCGGATGCCATTGCAACTGGCATGTTTGATACCTCATTGTTTATTTCAAAGATATTACCCATCGAAGAGGCCAAGACTGGTATGAAGATTGTTGATGAGAAGCTCGAAGATGTGATAAAGGTATTATTAAAATTTTAATGATTCAATCCTTCATAGTTTCTATGAAAATAACAAAAAGTTAAAATTGTTCTACAATAATAAGAAGAATTTTCCTATATAAGAGGTAGATAAAATTGTAAACGTTTACTCCGCTATATTGCTATAACTATGAACAATGTACCATAAATAGTCCGGAACTAAGGAGTTGTTTAGGATGAATGCACATCAATTAGAACAATCTACTACCAAAAAAGTAACAATGAGGTTAATTCCGTTTTTATTCCTGTGCTTTACCATTTCAATTCTAGACCGGGTTAATATAGGGTTTGCAGCACTACAAATGAATCAAGATTTAGGGTTCTCAGATGCTGTTTTCGGTTTAGGAGCAGGAATTTTCTTCCTTGGGTATTTCCTTTTAGAAGTACCTGGAAGCGCTATGATGAGCAAAGTTGGAGCTAGAAAATGGATAAGCCGTATTATGGTCACTTGGGGGATTATAGCGGTCCTTATGGCTTTCATAACAGAACCTTGGCAATTCTATACTGCTCGTTTCTTACTAGGGATTGCTGAAGCTAGTTTCTATCCTTGTATGGTTCACTATTTAAGCGGTTTCTATCAATCTAAGCATCATGCTAAAGCCATTGCTGGATTTATGATTGCAATCCCAGCAGCAAATGCAATTGGTTCACCACTTTCAACCTTTTTTCTAGGTATTGATTGGTTAGGGTTCTCTGGATGGCAATGGTTATTTGTATTAGAAGCAATTCCTGCCATTATTCTAGGTGTTATTTGCTACTTCTATCTTGATGATACAATCGAAAAAGCAAACTGGTTAACAAAAGATGAAAAGAAATGGTTAATTGATGTTACAACTAAAGAACAGTTAGAAAAGCAGGCAGTTAAACACTATACTTTCACGCAAGCGTTAAAAGATCGAGAAGTTTTAATTTTATCTGTTGGATATTTTTTCTGGATGATTGGGTATTATGGAATTGTAATGTTCTTACCAACCATCATGAATGGACTGTCCGAGCAAACAGGCTTAAGCATGCAATCATTGGGCTGGGTAATTGGTGCTATGTACTTTTTCGCGATGATTATGATGTACTTTGTAGGAATCCACTCTGATAAAAAGAACGAAAGACGTTGGCATGTGGCAGCATGTTTATCTATAAGTGCGGTTGCCATGGTATCAGCTACATTTGTTCTAGAAACAAATGTATGGTTAGCATTTGGATTATTAACGATTAGTTTAAGTGGAGCGTTCGGTGCTTACTCCCCATTCTGGGCTATCCCACCTTCTTTCTTAACTGGAGCAGCCGCAGGTGGTGCGATTGCCTTGATTAACAGTATCGGTAACCTTGGTGGTTTCTTTGGTCCATATATTGTAGGTTGGATTAGAGATTTAACAGGTAACTTCCATATAAGTATGATTTTCCTAGGTATAAGCTTAATAGTAAGTGCCATCATCGTCGTTACTTTAGTTAAAGTATCAGGAAAGTCTCTAGTTAAAGGAGAAAATGCGTCTGTTGAAAAAAATATCGCTAACATGTAATCCGATTAGAGTCATCAATACAATTAAGAAACTACGGCGGATTGCTATATAGTTGCTGTATTTTCTTAAATCGAATTTTGATTATAAAAAAGTGAAAAGTTTTTCGTATTGACAGGGAAAACAAATGAGAAGCCTAGAAAATAGTTCTAAAAAAAGTTCTGAAGTGACAAACACTTAATGTAAAAATAAATAATTTGGTAGGAAAAGGGTCATTCATAAGTTGAGCAGTCAACTATGAATGACCCTTTTTATATTCAATCTTACTTATTTATGAATCTGGTAATAATTTATGGAAGTATTCTTATGATCCAAAAACAATATAATATATCAATACCCCAAAGAATGTAAGGGGATTATGGGTAGAGTTGCCGATTTAACAAGTTGTGGTGATGTATCAGGAATGAATGTAGCTATTCGTGCGGTAGTAAGAGGTAATGATTTTATATTTAAATAGTAGTGACATGACACCATAAAAGCGACAATGGACTTATTAGAAAGTCCATTTGTCATGTTTATGGTATGAAAAATTAGTAAATTAAAGTATTTGATATGGGTTGACACTATATAAATATAAAATTATACTTACGATATCTACTTAGTAGACAAGTTTACAATGAAATAGTCCTATAAATTAATATGTCTAGTATCTACAGGTGAAAAGGTTAATAGCTTACATCTTCTAATAAATAAAATGAAAGGGTTATCATCTCGTTGTATAGAGGCATTATGGAGGCTGCTAGGGAAATGATTAATTGTCTAAGTAAGTTTAAATGATTTATTAGAAAAGGGCACTTGAAAACAAACCTAAAAATTAAGGTAAGAGAAGATCATATTGCTGAACACAATGATTAAATGTTAATTGTGAATAACTATATCTGTGTACCATTTTCTCCGTTACTATATTAAAAATTGAAAGCGCTATATATGAAATTAATATCTAGATTCACAAACTAGAATATTTATATTAGAAGAGTATTTTACATAAATTAATAATAACGTGCATTTCTGGAAATGAAAGTTTAATCCTAACAATGAGTGGAATCAATTTAAGTTTAACTGGATGTAAATGAGGAAGAATGTTGAAATGATAGATTTGGAGGGTTATTCATGCCATTATTAATAACAGCTATTGGTGTTTTACTACTACTTATCTTAATAATGAAATTTAAACTAAATACCTTTGTATCCTTAATTATTGTCTCATTTCTTTTGGCTTTGTTCTTGGGAATACCACCGGAATCAATTGCTGCGACAATTGAACACGGTTTAGGAGGGACACTAGGTCATATTGGTCTTATCTTTGGAATTGGTGCTATGCTAGGAAGATTAATTGCTAATGCCGGAGGATCCCATCGTATCGCTGTTACTTTAATAAATAAATTTGGTAAAAAGAAAATACAGTGGGCGGTTGTAACTGCTTCATTTATCGTAGGAATCACATTGTTTTATGAAGTTGCCTTTGTATTGTTAATTCCGATTATCTTTACCATTTCAAAAGAGTTAAATATATCGATTGTCAAGTTAGGTCTCCCAATGGCTGCAACTTTATTAGTCACTCACTCTTTCTTACCGCCACATCCAGGTGCGACTGCTGTTGCAGCAGTATATGGCGCAGATGTAGGTACTGTATTAGTTGTTGGTACTATCATTGCAATTCCAACAGTTATCATTGCTGGGATTTTGTATCCTAGGCTTATTGGAAAACTAATGCCAGAAATATTCAAGAAAAAGAGAGAGCTTTCTCAATTAGGGGAACAAAAACATATTGATTTAGAAGATACACCGGGATTTGGCATTAGTGTTTTTACCGCTACCTTTCCCGTCATATTAATGGCTATTGGAGCTATTGTTAATGCAATTCAAGGAGCAGCAGGTTTAGGAGATAATTTATTTTTTATGGTGATTCGATTTATAGGTAATGCATCCGTAGCGATTTTACTTTCGTTCTTGTTAGCTGTTTATACAATGGGAATCAGAAGAAATATTCCAATTAAGAAGATGATGGATTCATGTGGTTCATCCATAAATGCCTTAGGATTATTACTTTTAATCATTGGTGGTGGCGGAGCCATAAAACAAGTACTTATCGATGGTGGTGTGGGTGATTATATTGCAGAAATATTCTTAGGTTCATCTATTAATCCACTAATTCTTGCATGGTTAGTAGCAGCATTATTACGTGTCGCGTTAGGATCTGGAACAGTTGCTACTTTATCGACTGCTGGTCTAGTTATGCCAATGTTAGCTCAAACTCCCGACGTTAACTTAGTATTAGTTACTCTTGCAACTGGTGCCGGAAGCTGTATGGCATCTCATGTAAATGATGCAGCCTTCTGGATTGTTAAAGAATACATGGGAATGGATATGAAAGAGACATTTGCAACATACAGTGTAATTTCAACTATAACTGCTATTGCTGGATTAATCTTTGTATTAATACTAGATATATTTATGTAAAAGTATGGTATCTAGACAAAGGGAATATAATTCATTTGTCTGGTACTACTATTAGTATATCAATCATTATAGAAAGCGTGATTTTAAATGGACCTGTATTGCAATAATCGTCATTAAGCAATGAAAGAAAATGATTGGATTAAACTTGATTATAATAACAAAATTTCACATTGTACTTGTAGTAGTTTACGTGCAGATAGAATCAAAGACATTGATCTATTAAAAAATATTAAAAATAGATATTTTCCTATTATGTTAGTAAAGCTGGCAAAATAATTGAATTGATAAAACTAATGAAAAGGTTTTCTTAAAATGTATTGACAAGGATAAACAATAGATTTATATTAAACCTGTAAGGTACTTAGTAGACAAGTAGACAACAATATAATAAGACAACTAGGAGAATTCTATAAAAAAACTTCCGAGGTGACAAAAATGAAATTAAGTGTTGAAGAATTAAAGCAAAAAGCCATCGAGCTTAGACAAACAGCACTAACAATGGTTTACGAAGCACAATCGGGACATCCAGGCGGATCCTTATCTGCTGCAGATATCGTTACCACTCTTTACTTTAGAGAAATGAACATCGACCCGCAAAATCCAAAATGGGAAGATCGCGATCGATTTGTTTTATCAAAAGGACATGTTTGTCCAATCCAATATTCTGCACTAGCTTTGCGGGGATTTGTACCATATGAAACGATTCATACCTTAAGACAATACGGTTCCCCTTTCCAAGGACATCCTGATATGAAGAAATGTCCTGGGATCGATATTTCAACAGGATCACTTGGTCAAGGACTATCTTGCGCAGTCGGAATGGCATTAGCTGGAAAGCGTGATGAGAAAGATTACCGCGTATTTGCCATGGTTGGTGATGGAGAAGCTCAAGAAGGTCAAATCTGGGAAGCCGCTCAATCAGCTGCCAAGTATCAACTAGATAACTTAGTTGTATTCGTTGATGACAATGGTCTTCAAATTGATGGTACAACCGAAGAAGTTATGCCAAACCACGATTTAGAAGTTAAATTTGCTGCATTCGGTTTTGAAACTAAGAGAATCGACGGACATTCAATGGAAGAAATCGGAGCTACATTAGATGAGATTAGAGGTTCAAAGAACGGTAGGCCAAAAGCGATTATTGCAAACACAGTAAAAGGCCGCGGCGTTTCATTCATGGAAGATGTTGTTGATTGGCACGGAGTTGCGCCAAACAAAGAACAATATGAACAAGCAATCGCAGAAGTAGCAAGGGGGTTAAGATAATGACAGTTTTAGCAAAAGACATCCAAACAAAAAAAGCTACTAGAGAAGCATTCGGTGATGAAATTGTAGAATTAGGGAAAAATAATAAAGACATTTATGTTGTGGATATTGATATCGGTAAATCATGTAAAACAACTAAATTTGCTAAAGAACTACCAAACCAACACGTAAACGTTGGGATCGCTGAACAAAACGCTGCAGGTTTAGCTGCAGGTCTTGCGGCAACTGGTAAAATTCCATTCATCAGCACATACGCTGTATTCGGTTCATTACGAATGACTGAGCAAATTCGCCAAGAAGCTTGTTATCCAAACTTAAACGTTAAAATCGCTTGCTCTCACGGTGGTTTAACTCCAGCGAATGACGGTGGGAGTCACCAAGCAATCGAAGATATGGGTGTATATAGAACAATTCCGAACATGACGGTGGTTATGGGTGCAGATTATAACTCTACTAGAAAATTAGTCGCTCAAGCTGCAGAAATCCAAGGACCTGTATATCTTCGTTTCACAAGAGACGCCATGCCATTCATCTATGATGAAAGCGAAGAGTTCGTAATTGGAAAAGCAAAAGAAATCCAAAACGGAACTGACGTTGCAATCATCGCAAACGGTGACACTGTTCGTCTTGCATTAGAAGCTACCAGAGAACTAGAAAAAGAAGGCATCTCAGTTAAGCTATTAGACATGCACACTATAAAACCCCTTGATAAAGAAGCTGTGTTAGAGTGCGTAGAAATCGGAAAAATCGTAACAGTAGAAGACCACAACATCCTTAATGGCCTTGGAAGTGCGGTAAGTGAAGTAGTAGCTGAAGCCGGTAAAGGAAAAGTAAAGCGTATCGGTGTTCAAGACCAATTCGGCCAATCAGCGCCTTATGAAAAGTTACTTGAACTAAACGGCATCACAGTAGAAAACATAGTTGCTAATGCAAAAGAACTTTTAAATTGAAACACGGAGACGGTTCTTGAGTTTCCAACAACATCAGAACCCTCTGTTTTACTAAATAAGAGTTTATAAGATTAAAATTGGAAACATGGGAACAGTCCCCATGTTTCCCTAACCTAGGAGGAATACATTAATGTTTGAATTAACTAATCGTGTAGCCATCGTAACAGGAAGTGGATCAGCAAAAGGAATTGGACGTGAAATCGCTTTAACACTTGCTCGTCAAGGTGCAGCAGTGGTTATTGCTGATATTAATATAGAAGGTGTTCAAGATACAGTGGACGTGATTAAAGAAGAAACGGGCGGACAAGTATTAGGTGTTCAGCTTGATGTGACAAGCAAAGAATCTGTAGATGCAATGGTTGAAGTGGTTCTTAAAGAATTTGGACGTCTTGATATCCTAGTGAATAACGCTGGTATTTCACAAAAAGTAACAGTAGAGGATATGACTCTAGATGATATCAAACGTATCTTCAATGTCAATATGTTTGGTTTATTCCTATGTTCTCAAGCAACTGCGAAAGTCATGAAAGAACAAAAGTACGGGAGAATCATCAACCTTTCTTCAGTATCTGGTAAGCGAGGCGGTGGAGTATTCGGTGGTGCTCACTACTCTGCATCAAAAGCTGCCGTTCTTGGTTTCTCTAAAAACATGGCTCGTGAAGTGGCACAAGATGGTATTACAGTAAACTCAGTAGCACCAGGATTAATCAACACTGAAATTTGGAAGTCGCTTCCGAAAGAACAAGCAGACGGCATTATTGCCAATATTCCAGCCGGAAGACCAGGGGAAACAAAAGAAATTGCAGCTACCATCGCTTTCCTAGCATCTGAAGAAGCAGCTTATATCAATGGTGAGGATATCGATATCAACGGTGGACAACATATGGACTAATCGCTTCGAATGATTAGTCGTACAGAAAACGATTGCTTCAAAAGTAGTTAAATATAAATGCAAATATAAATAAGTTTAATCATGAAAAGAGGCTGTTCTATAAGTCGAGGAGTCAACTTATAGAACAGCCTCTTTTACATTCAAGATTAAGGTTTATTACTATTAAAATTTATTATAAGTGGTAGAAATTGTACATTCTTGTGATCAAATAAAGACTTATCCGATTATATCGAATGAAAGAAGGCCGATTATGAGGAAAATTGCGGTTTTAACAAGCGGTGGTGATGCACCAGGCATGAATGCGGCTATTCGTGCGGTAGTAAGAAGAGGAATTTATAAAGGGATGGATGTATTTGGAATTCATAATGGTTATGAGGGTTTATTAGAAGGATATATCACTCCGATGACATTAGGAAGTGTAGGCGATATTATTCACCGCGGCGGCACGATTTTACGGACCTCACGAAGTGAACGATTCAAAACAGAAGAAGGACAAAAAACGGCTATTAATCAATTAAATAAATATGGAATTGATGGTTTGGTTGTCGTTGGTGGTGATGGTTCTTTTATTGGAGCTAGAAAATTAGGTAAAAAAGGTGTTCCAGTAGTTGGAATACCTGGGACAATTGATAATGATATTGCTGGTACAGAGTACTCTATTGGTTTTAATACAGCCGTCAGTACTGCAATTGATGCAATTGATAAAATTCGTGATACTGCCTTTTCACATGAGCGAACCTCCGTTGTAGAAGTTATGGGACGTGGAGCTGGAGACATTGCCTTATGGGCTGGATTATGTTCAGGTGCAGAATCCATTATCATTCCTGAAGCTTCCTATCGAATAGAGGATATTTTTGAAAGAATTACATGTGGGCGTAATCGCGGGAAAATGCATAGTATTATTGTCGTTGCCGAAGGTGTTTGTAGAGCTGAGGATATCAGCGTTGCATTAAGGGACCGATTTAAGTTAGATACAAGGGTTATTGTTTTAGGCTATCTTCAACGCGGAGGAACCCCAACTGCATACGATCGAATGATAGGTAGTCAAATGGGTGCAAAAGCTGTCGATTTGCTAATCGATGGACATGGCGGGAATATGGTAGGTATTAATAGTGGGAAAATTGTCTATAAATCTTTTGAGCAAGCTGAGAAACAAGTTCATGAAATTGATATGTCCTTGTATCAATTAGCACGAACTCTATCTATATAGTGGAAGAAGCAGAAATCTATGTAAATCATGATAAATTAGGAGGAAACATATCCTACCCGGCCGGGAGCGATTAAAGCTACAGTGGGTGAAAAAAATACTCTTTTTGGTTCTCGGAATCAAGCGCAGTAACTTAGGAGGAAGAAAATATGAAAGTAGTCATTGCTTCTGATCACGGTGGTATAAATATTCGTAAAGAGATTATTTCTCTGTTAAAAGAAATGAATATTGAATATGAAGATATGGGCTGTGAGTGCAGTACATCTGTTGACTATCCCGATTATGCCCTGCCAGTAGCTGAAAAGGTTGCAAAAGGAGAAGTGGACCGTGGGATCTTAATTTGCGGAACAGGTATTGGAATGAGCATTGCAGCCAACAAAGTAAAGGGAATACGTTGTGCACTTGTGCATGATATGTTTAGTGCTAAGGCAACGAGAGAACATAACGATACCAACATATTAGCTATGGGAGAGCGTGTGATTGGTCCAGGTCTAGCTCGTGATATTGCAAAAATATGGTTAACAACACCTTTTGAAGGTGGTAGACATAAAAACCGTATCAATAAAATAAGAACATATGAAGCTTAAGTTGAATACTGACATGTACTATGCATAGAATAGTTGCTTATAGAACACTGGCGAATACAATTATCGTATACAAAAAATTGGGATATAAGTTGTAAATAGTATGTATGATTGATTTACATAACGACCCTTACAAAAAATAAAAGGTTTGGGTCTATTATTAAGGGGGATATTAATATGGCTTTAACTTCAATGAAAGAGATGTTAAACAAGGCGTTAGTAGAAGGGTATGCGGTTGGCCAATTCAACATCAATAATTTGGAATGGACACAGGCTATTTTAGCTGCAGCTCAAGAAGAAAAATCTCCAGTTATCCTCGGTGTATCTGAGGGGGCAGCTCGTTATGTAGGTGGATTTAAAGTAGTAACTGCGATGGTAAAAGTTCTTATCGAGGAAATGAATATCACTGTTCCTGTCGCGATTCATTTAGACCACGGTTCTAGTTTTGAAAAATGTAAAGCTGCCATTGAAGCTGGGTTTACATCAGTGATGATTGACGCTTCTCACCATCCATTTAAAGAAAATGTGGAAATCACCAAAATGGTAGTGGAATATGCTCATGAGCGTGGGGTATCTGTTGAAGCTGAGTTAGGTACTGTTGGTGGACAGGAAGATGATGTGATTGCAGAGGGTGTTATCTACGCAGATCCACAAGAATGTGAAGAGTTAGTGAAGCTTACTAGTATTGATTGTTTGGCACCTGCGTTAGGTTCTATTCATGGACCTTACAAGGGGGAACCGAACTTAGGATTTGAAGAGATGAAACGAATTTGTAAAACAACCGGTTTACCTCTTGTTTTACACGGTGGTACAGGTATCCCAACAGATCAAATTCAAAAGTCAATCTCGTTAGGAACAGCTAAAATCAATGTAAATACAGAAAATCAAATTTCATTTACAAAAGTAGTGCGTGAAGTATTAAATGCAGACTCTGATGTGTATGATCCACGTAAATTTATTGGTCCAGGTCGTGAGGCGATTAAAGAAACAGTTATAGGCAAAATTCGTGAATTTGGTTCTTCAAACAAAGCGTACCAGTAACTTTATCGAGATTTACATTCAAAACTAAAAAAGAGAAGACTAGAAAAATCTTCTCTTTTTTCATTCAGTCCTTTTCAAGATAATTTGTTCTTCTCTCTACCATCTGTTTTGCGGCCTTTTTAGACTTCTCCTGCCCAGGGTTTGTATATAGTGCAGCCGTTGTGGTTGAAGTATGACCAAGTTGAGTCATCAACAAATGAATATCTCCTGATTGGTTCATTATATTCGTCCCAAAGGTTTGCCTAATTTTGTGGGAGGACTTGGAATTATTGGACTTAAAGGCTTTCGTGTATTTCTTTACTAAAGCCTAGATGGCGCGGTTGGAAAGAGGGGGACTCCATTATTCACCATAGTCAAGAATACATAGGCCCTATCATCGTTTGATCCCCTATAACGTTCCGTTCGCACAGCTAGGTAATCTGAGGAGTGACGGCCACTACATCCTTTTTTCCACCCTTGCGTAAAACATGTATTTGTTTTTCCTCGAAATCCAAGTCTCGTAGGCTTAAGTTGAATAACTCATTCACCCTGGTGCCACTTCCTAAGAAGAGAGATAAGATTGAAAAATTATGTTCCTTGTCCCTTTTAAAATATATGAGTTTTCTGGACTTTTCAGGTAGCTCCTTTTCATAGTCATGCTTCACGAATTCAAGAAAACGAGCATCCTCATCATAAGGTAATAAGACATCATCAGATAAATTAGCTCTTAAACTTTCAAGAGTTTTAGATGTAAGTATGGAGAAATTTTTTTGAAGAAGAATTAGAGCTAGTCTAAAAAACAGAAGAGTGGAAACTTGTGGGGTAAAAAACTTGGACAGTTTGACACAAGAACTCATAAAACCATAAATCCTATTAAGCTATGTGACAACGGGTTTGGAATAGCAGAACTATTTGCTAGAGGTTTGTTGATTTTATGGCCACCTATTAAAGAGGCTGAAATATAAAAAGAAGGCCCAATTTAATAGAAAGTCTATCAGTTCAAATGTACCAATGAAAAAGGAGTTGACCCCGTTAGGCCAACCCCTTGCAAACTGTTATTTTATTGTAAGCGTTACAGAATTATAGTTTTTCCCATTACTAAGTGGATTGTAGTTTTTCTCAATGTTTCCTGCGGCGTCCACAGTGAAATAATTGATGGTTGTAGTCTTTTCAATTTTTAATGTTTCTGCAAATTCACGGGTGCCGCTTAATTTAATTTTAGCTGATTGGAAGGTTGGGCGGCTGCCGTCAAGCGTATAATAAATCGTGGCTGGCTCACTTGTTTCAATCTTAACATCAACCGGACCTGTGTATTTACCGTTTCCAGGTGTAGCTTTTGAGGAAGGCGGCTGATGGTCTTTTGCACTGTTGTAGGCTACTTTCATTAAGCCAATCAACCCATTGGCAAATTCCATTGCTTCTTCATGACCTTCTACAAAGGCTGGCTGGAATCCAACTGCCTGCCATCTTTTTGTATCCTTATTCCATAAATCTGCCCCTACTTCGAAGTTCCAGGCATAAATCCCCTTTTCATACCATAGGTAGTCCGCAGAGTTACCTGCAGCAGAGTATAGTACGTCAGGAATTGGACCTGTACGGCTAGGTAGAATGACCGTTCCGCGGTGGTCTTGAATATCATTTAAGATGTTATCAGAAGCTGCCCAGTAAAAAGCTTCTTCACCAGCTGATGGGCGTGGCAGTGTTGTACGTTTTGAATCGTAAGCACCAGGGGACCACATGAAGTAGCCGCCATAACTATGAATATTCATTGCAAACTTAATATTTGGGTTTTTGTCAGCAAGCCAGACAAGGTTTCTTCCTTCAGGCTCAGAGTTTTTAGCTGGTCCAGCGTAAGTATCTCCCGTGCAACTTGTACCTCCGCCAATATAGCCATCAAAAACGGAACCAACAGAATGGTTGCGGTTAAGGTCAACTCCCCAATTATTACGGTACCCAGGATCAGAGGCAGTGGGACCACAGTGATTGGTCATATTCTTACGCTGCATATTGTAATCATTTAAGCTGTAATTAGCACCATCAGGGTTTACTGAAGGTACAAGGAATATATCAAGATTATCAACAATCTTTCTTGTCTCACTATCTTGATTATAGTTTCGCAGTAGTCTTTCCGCCGTTTCGATTGTTACGAGTGGGGTCACCCATTCACGGGCATGCTCCTGAGCATATCCAAGAACACCTGGTTTAGAACCGTCACGATGCTTGCCGATTCGGATCGCTTTTACTGTGAAAGGATCACGGGAAACGTCTGCCCCAGCTTTCAAGCCGTCAGTTAATATCGCAGCATTTGTGGTTGGTGCGACAACACCAGCACCAGTATTACCGCGGTATGTAGTCGCAGTGACAAGTTGGCTAGCATTCTCATTCAGTGCTTTAACCACTTGTGCGGCAGTACTTGTTGCCTTTCCTGACGAATCAGTAGCTAAATCTACTAAAATCTTGGTACCATCCACAGTCACTTTTAGTGGTGCATTATTGGTTCCCGGATTCTTGAATTCTACCGATACATCATTCCCGCCTTCATGTCCCCATGCTTTTGAGGAAACAACAACTGCGAGATTGGTCGTGCCGCCGATAGTTGCTTGGGCAAGACGTCTGTAACCATTTGTTTTATTTGGCATATCAATGATTTCTACCAAGTTCGGGAATTCTTTTGAAAGTTTTTCGGCACGTTCGTATAATTCATTTGGTGCCATATAGTGGTCAACAAAATCCGTAACATAATCTGTTTTTGGATGTTTCGGCTCTTTCCCTAACCATTCAGTAATGGTGCTCGTAGCTGTTCCTCCAAGATTACTTTCAATTTTAACAGATGAAGGAATGGCGCTAACTGGTAAAAGTAAATAGTGATATAAATATTCACCGTAATCTACCAATCTAGAAAGTGTAGCAGATTTTTCCTCACCGTTCTCGGTCCAAGTTGCTTTAAGTGCTGTGCTAGCAGTCGCACCGGCGCTTGATTTTACTTCGAGATATAGGAAGGTGCCTGATTGATTGGTAAAATGGTTTGCCCTAAGAACTTTAAGTGTATCCTCGGAAGCTGCCAGACTGGCTTGAAGCTGGACAGTAGATTGCCGCTCTGCCACGCGTGTGCTCCATTGATTTTCGGTGATCAGGGTCTCTTTTACATTGATGCCAAAGGTCTTTAACATGGCAATTTCTGTTGGTGTGACAACGGCATCCACTTCATAGACTCCGTCGTGTGCTTCGATTCTGTGGGTAAGGTCAATTCCAAGCTCAAGAAGCTTGTCCTTTGCCTTATCATTTGGTACGACAAGTTGAACAATTGAGACCGATTCTTTCTTAGGAATCGGCTGGTCAGGTTGTTCGACCGCTGCAACCGGGATACTTAGGCCTGTATAAAATGTAGAGAACCCTAGTCCGGTTATGGCAGTCATCACCACTAAATTCCTTTTCCATTTCTGCTTTTTCTGTTTTGTCAAAAACTGCACCCCCAAAATGCTAAAAATTTTAATACAAGCTTATTGTAAGTTGAATGTACTTAATATCTTGTCGTAAAATCAGGGGCAGTTAAAAATCCGCTCTACAAAAATTTTATTGGGGAAAATAATACTTTATTTTAGAAGATTGAATTTTAGACTGTTTTTCCTATTTAAAAAGTACTGCGCCACTCGAAATCCAGTAATTTCAGGAGTACAAAATTACTGGATTTTATTCCATTATAATTTATATAAACTGTATATTGGTAATCAACTGTTTTTATTGTTTAATATTGTTGCTGTTTGTCTAATTTTGTAAAAGGAAAGTTGTAATATATTTCATGTGAATTGCGGCTCTATTGTTAAAAACCATCAAATGCCTATCAACCTTTGTGCCAGTCCAACATTTAATAAAGAAACAAGAATTATTATGAATAGGAATGATGGGGAATGGCAAAAAGAAACCGAGGAAAATCAATCAGCTACTTGCCTTCAAATGGCAGAGGGAAATGCCCACTGTGTGAAAGAACAGGAGTAAAGCTTCTCTACCCGCACAAAACTGAAACATCCCAAACCATCAAAGTCTGCAAAAACTGCCGCCATAAATAAAAATCTCATAGTAAAAAATCACATTCAGCAAATGACCGTAAAAATTGAAACCATGGAAATGGTGGCTATTACTATGGTAAAAGTGCTACAAGCAAGTAACAACCGCACAGAAGCAGAATCTGCTATTAAAAAACCGAATATAGTCTATTACATGAGAATGCATGAAAATCTATTGAACTCTAGTAGATTACCATATATTCTCTTTTTAAGTATTACCCTGCCCTACCAGGGATTATTACATTTAATGATTGGGCGTGCTATATGACGAAGAATACAACAAATCCAATCCATCACATTAAGGAGGTGAACTATGACACATAGCAAAGAATACGCTGAAATTGGGGATATTGTAATAATTGATCATGGAATCCTTGGTAAGTATGGTTAAAAAGTAATCTACTATGAAGAGGGTTTGGAATTACCCATTGTTCTATTAGAAAGTATGACAGAGGTAGCTGAACAAGAAGGAATCAGTATGAGTAAGTGGAGCAAAAATTATCAGCCATACTTAGACTTTAAATAAAGACCTGATTTGAATGAGTTGTTTTTACCATTCATTATATACAGAGCAACTTCAAAGGCTTCAGTAAATTTGTTAAGGAAGGACGTGCTTTACATTATCATAATGAATGATAAAAATATTTACATTCTTTAATCCAATAGATCCACATAATATCAGTAATTACTTCAGTTTTCCAATCTTATTTCATGGTTTCAATCATAGAACTTTACCTAACAACAAAGTTGTATCAAAAAACCATCTAGCTGAAAAATGCCACAAAAGTCCTTGCAAACAAGTATACAAGGACTTTTATAAATTACATAAAAGAAATAGCACCACTAATAATAGCTAATACTGTTAAGATTAACGTTGTCAAGATGGCCCATTTGTATGCGAATTTCTGATATTCTCCAAGGTCTTTATCAACCATGCCAACTAATAGAATGGTTGATGCAACAAGTGGACTCATTAAATGAGCGGGTTGTCCCAATATAGAAGCACGAGCAATTTCCAATGGGCTAATACCATAGGCTGATGCTGCTTCTGCAAGAATAGGGAGAACTCCAAAATAATAGGCATCATTCGATAAAACAAAAGTGAATGGCATACTTGTAATGCCAACAATGACAGGAAAAAACTGTCCTAATGAAGCAGGTATTATCGCAACCAGTCCATTAGCAATAGCATCAACCATTTTTGTACCGGAAAAGATTCCTGCAAATACACCTGCCGCAAAAACTAATAGAACAACAATTAAAGCGTTTCCAGAATGTGCTAAGATACGTCTTTTTTGCATTTCCAGATTGGGGTAGTTAACCATTAAAGCTATAGCGAAACCGACCAAAAATAAAATGGGGGAAGGAACCAATCCCATAATAAGCATGACCATAATGCCTACCACAATTAATAAGTTAACCCACAAAAAACGAGGACGTTTAATGTCAATATGAGGAAATGTTTCAGTGGCTTCATTTTCAACAGTAGCAGCTATTTCATTTTTGAACTCTTCTATGTGTATTACACCAAGTCGTTTACGTTCTCTTTTCCCTAAAATAAATGCTACGAAAATAACCCAAAGAGCACCACCGATCATGGTAGGAATAAGTGGAACAAAAAATTCGGATGCATCAAGTCCCAATACTGCTATTGCTCGGGTAGCAGGTCCTCCCCAGGGGGTCATACCACTCATAACACTTAAAGCCAGCATGGCTACAGTGGCTAAAACCAATGGATTCATACCGATTCGTTTATAAAGTGGATACATAGCTGAAACAGTAATGATATACGTTGTTGTACCGTCTCCATCTAGGGCCACAAGTAATGCAAGAATTGTGGTACCCATCGAAATTTTGACAGGGTCTCCCTTGACAACTTCTAATAACTTTTTGATAAGTGGGTCAAATAAGCCCGTATCTATCATAATGCCAAAAAACAATATGGCGAATAATAATAGAGCTGCAGAAGGAGCGACTAGCTTAATGCCTTCCATCATCATAGTGCCAATTTTACTTCCAAAACCACCAACTCCTGCAAAAACGATCGGAACTAAAGTTAAAGCAACAATGGGTGATAAACGTTTGGACATAATTAAATAGGTAAAAACGGTAACCATGGAGATGCCTAAAATTGTAAGAAACATTATTAAATCCCCTCCCAAATATTGAATGCGCTTTCAATTGATCTCTGGATGACTAAGAATTAATTTCGTGACTCTTCATAAAAAATTAACTGGTAGATTAATAAGTTTTACATTATGCTTATGCGCTTTTCTTTATTAAAGGTAATACAGGGAGAACAATAAGTTAAATACATATTTTTTTTGTGTTGGTATCAAAATAATTTATTCTTAAAAAAAGATTGGAGGGAGGAGAGCAAAGAAAGCCAAAGGATAAGTGATACAATAAACAAATTTTTAAAAATTTAATGCTATTTTTTTTTAGTATGTAAAAAGAAGGTCATCATCTAAATAATGTGAATGATGACCTTCTTTTCTTTATAAATCAGACTTTTTCAGTGTCCTTGAGCAAAGCTCTCTCCTTTTTTAATTAACATTTAGTTTTAACGTTACTGTTCTTGTCTTTTTTTCTTAAACTTAATTTTAATACCAATCTTAGTAATGGAGGCACTGCGGCATAAATAAAAGCTATCCGAAATAGTTGATAGCTGGTAACAGTAGATACATCAGCATTTACTTCTTGTGCAATGATTCCCATTTGATCCATTCCACCAGGGGCTAAACTTAAAAAACCCGTAATAGTCGATAAATCATAATAATGGGTCAGTAGAAAACTAAAAAACATTGTTGCGCAGATCAAAATCAGTCCGTTCATCAAAGCAAATAATAAGGTTTTTCTTTTGTTGTCAAGTTGTTCCGGTTTTAATAGTAAACCGATATAACCGCCAACCATAAATTGAGATATATCAAGAAGTGAAGGAGGAAGTGGTGGTCCCTGCAAACCTAAAAGACCTATTGCAGCAGTAACAATTACTGGTCCTAAAAAGTAAGGAGCTGGTAATTTGAATATTTTACCTATTCTTGCTGCGAGAAAACAAATAAGCGCGAACAGAAAGATCAGAGGAAATAAATCACTCCACTCTGGAATAACGTTATCCATTATATTAGAGGAATCATTGGTACGATTCGCTGCAAAAATGGGACTGAAAATTAAAAGGGGAACTAAGAAAACAACCATTATCACTCTTGTAACATGGAAAAAGGTTACGGTCGTAATATCAATACCTTTCATTTCTTCTGCAAACACAACAATTTGTGACAAACCTCCAGGTATACTACTCGTTAAGGAGGTAGGATAGTCAATGCCGGAATATTTTGACATAACAAAAGCTGTACATACACACACAAGGACAATTAAGGTTGTAAGGATCAACATTGAGGGAAGGTGACTAATCATGTCAGACAGTGAGCTCCTGGTAAAAGAGATGCCAATTGAATAACCTACAATAATTAATCCAGTATTTCTCATCGAGACGGGCCAAATTAATTTAACGTTTTTGAAACGTGATGCAATTAATAGGGCTGCCATTGGCCCTAGAAGCCAGGGGATTGGCAACCTGATAAGAGAGAAAAGGCTGCCTCCAATAAAAGCAGTTAGAAGTGCAGCTGAAAATTGGATTGTCTTGCTTGCATCATTTAAATCCCACTTTTTCATGTTAATTCTCTTCCTTTGTACTAGTTTTATTTAGATTCGTCTTATTTCTATTGTTTAGAATCATTAAGAAAATCAATAAATGCTTTTACTTGTGCCAAATCCATAGTCACATCTCGGTAAAAAACCCAAGTTTCTCTAAGCAAAAAGCTATTATCGCTTAATACAATGGGGAAAGTATACAGTGGTTCATCATCTTTAATACAGATTTCTGGTAAAATGGCATATCCTAAACCATTAAGAACCAGTTCCTTACATGTTTCAATCCGATCTACCTCCATTGAAATCTTAGGTGGTACCGCAAATGTTTCCTGCCACCAGTTTTCAATAGTATTTCTTAACGATTGGTCTGTCTGATAATTAACTCTAGGAAGAAAAGGAAGTTCTTTTAATTCAATTTTTTTACTGGAGGCAATGCAAATCTTTTCTTCTTGAAACAACACTTTATTTTCCTGCCATTTGTAAGGACCTCTAACGATCCCGAGGTGTGCTTCTTCTTTTTGAAGCATCTGATGAATTTGAGAACTCCATCCAGTTTTCAAACTGATTTCAACCTCTGGATATAGGGTTAGAAATTCTTTTAATAATACTGGTAGTTTATATCGGGCAAACAAGCCAGATACACCCAAGCGTAAAGTTCCTTTTACTTTTTTATCCAAATTTGAAATGTGTTCTTTTGCAGCTCCTAATTGCTTACGCATATTCTTCGAGTATTGAACGAGGTATTCCCCTTCAACTGTAAACTCAACACCTCTTTTGCCTCTAGAGATTAAATTTGTTTTGAATTCTTTCTCCAGCTGTTTTATACGATAGGATAAAGCTGGCTGAGAAATAAATAGTCGTTGTGCCGCCTTGGTTATATTTCTTTCTTCGTAAAGAGTAATTAATATAAGCCAGTCTTTTTCATCCATAAAATTTTTCTCCTTTAACCATAAAAAATATTTATGGGTAATTATAAATAATGATAATTTATTTGATTTCTAAAAGTATAATACAACTATTGAAAAAAGAAATCTATCTTTTTATGTAAAGCAATAGACTCACTATAGTTTTGCGTTTCCAGCATTGCTTCATAAAATTTTTCTATGGCGATTAATAAAAAAACAATATTATTTTTATTCATTATTTTCCCTTATTATTTACATGAAGCGTTATCACTACTTAACAGGAGGGGTAAAGATGTCAAATACACGAAATTATGATGTAGTTGTAGTAGGGGCAGGAAATGCAGCTTTATGTGCCGCAATCTCAGCAAAAGAGGGAGGTGCTAGAGTTCTTGTATTAGAACGAGGACCATTGGAAAAGCGTGGAGGGAACTCTTTCTTCACGGATGGAGCCATTCGTGTTGCATACAATAATTTAGACGCAATCAGAAAAGTAATACCTGAATTAATAGATGAAGAATCCGAGTTAATTGTAATGCCTGAATACACGGAAACCGATTATTACAATGATTTAATGCGAGTAACAGGCGGACAAAGTAATCCTGAGTTAGCAAAACAGCTGGTTTCTAGATCGTATGAAACAATTGCGTGGATGCGTGATCAGGGAATAAAATTTGAATTGAATTATGAAAATCAATCATTCGTACAAGCTGGCAAGCGCAATTTCTGGGGAGGACTGCCGATCAAAACGGAAGATAAAGGCGTTGGCTTAATGAGACAGCTCTTTGCGCGGACAGAAGAAATTGGCATTGACGTTTGGTACGATTCACGTGCTGTGGAGCTCGTATCAAAGAATAACACAATATCCGGTGTCGTTGTTGAGAAGGATCAAACAATGGTAACAGTTCAGACATCCGGTGTGATTTTGGCTTGTGGCGGCTTTGAAGCCAATAAGAAAATGAGATGTGAAAATATTGGTGAAGAATGGGAAGCGGCAATTGTTCGTGGAACCGAGTTCAACACAGGAGACGGCATTTCCATGGCTATGGCAGTCGGGGCTCAAAAATTTGGGCAGTGGTCTGGATGTCATTCGATTGGGACAGATTATAACGCGCCAAAAGTAGGAGATTTCACGAAGCCGGGAGATATTTTTAAAAAGCATTCTTATCCGTACAGCGTAATGCTTAATAATGAAGGAAAACGGTTTGTTGATGAAGGAGCAGATTTGCGAAATTACACTTATGCCAAATACGGCCGTGAGGTATTAAAACAGCCTGGACATGTGGCATATCAAATTTATGATGCACAGGTACGCCCGATGCTGCGTAAAGAATATGACCTTGAAGAAGCGACTATTTATAAAGCAGATACACTTGGAGAGTTGGCTAGTTTACTGCCGGTCAATCAAACACAATTCCTTAAAACGATCGAAGAATATAACAGTGCCGTACAAGATGGCGAGTATAGACCCGCAGAGAAAGATGGCAAAGGAACGAAAGGAATTACCCCTCCTAAATCCAACTGGGCACTTCGAATTGAGCAAGGGCCATTCTATGCTTTCCCTGTAACGTGCGGAATCACCTTCTCGTTCGGCGGTTTGCATGTAGATGTTACGGGACATGTGTTAAACAAAGAAGAACAACCGATTAATGGTCTCTTTGCGGCTGGTGAAATGATTGGAGGGATTTTTTATGAAAACTATCCTGGTGGATCCGGGTTAATGTCTGGAGCAGTCTTTGGAAAATTAGCTGGTTCATCCGCAGCCCACTATATTCAAGAAAAGGTTGAAGCGGTCAATAATCATTGAGTCTTTTCCTTGAATGGTTAATTAGATAAGAATTCGTCCAAAAAATCTAGGGATACATTAAATAGAAGAATGAAAAACAGCCAAGGCTTTAAAAAGTTCTTGGCTGTTTGGTACTTCAAATATTAAAAGTCTTTATGCATTGACTAAAACTCATATCATATAGGGATATGAGTTTTAGAGTATAGCTTTAAGCGTCTTGATGGCCAGACAATATGATTTTTCTTCTATAATAGCTATTCAATTTTAGCACCAGTTGAATGGATCAGCTGGGCACTATCGCGCATGAAGTCAGCGCTGACTTATCAACAGTTACCAGATATCAACTATTTTGTATGATATATATTTATATAGCTGTTCTTCCTATGCTCCGATTGATGCTAAAATTGAGCCTGTGAAAAAGGATACTATTCAATAAATAATGGGTTGGTTTGTGGGTGTTTTTCCCTATAACAAGGATGATAGATAACAATTAGTTTTCTTTTTGGTTAAATACTCCAGTAACCATGAAAATCTGGATTCAGTATATCCTAACTTGTATAAGGGTGAGCGCTCCCCCCCGGAAAATTTTCATCTATTCTCAATCCTATTTTATAATTGAATTTTGTAGGCATCGGTTAGTTGGAGATACATTATAGTCTGGGCTCTATTGAAAACTCACTTATACAAAACAAGGATCATTGAAGTAAACTATTTCGGAAAGAATTTTAGTGCCTTTCATATTTTTGAATAGTTCTTTCGCTTCTTTTTCTGTGTCAAATTCAAAAATTTTAATATTTCCTTTTAAAAAGACAGTGATGACCCACATTGAAAAGCCTCCAAGTTTTAGATGATTTTTTTGCTGTAATTTGTAAATCAATTCAAATCAAGCTAATTGATAGGAAAGCTCGTAATTTTTTTTCGTGTACACGTATCCCTCCAAAATGATTCTTGCTGTGCGTACCACTTTAATAGCACGTATGTGTCCTGCCAAAAAATCAACTTTTGTTTCCATGATCCCTGCCGGGTGGGCTAATCGAAAAATTTCCTGTTTAATGTTCACCATCTCAGATAAAATCGTTTCCTGTAAGTAAGCTCCTGCAGTTGCACAGATGGCTCCTGTAATAGCAAGCGCTTGATGGGGCTTTTGCATCGACATCATTCTGATCATCAAATCCATCTCTGACGCTTTTCTTTCCGATCCGTTTAGGTCGACGTAATCCATAGGAGGAGCAATTAGGGTCATTTTAGGAACAGCAGGAGATTTGACAGTTGCTGATTTCTTATCGGAAAATTGACACATTTCAGCTGCAATCGACCGGATTTCTTCTAGTTCATTTAATTTTTCCTGTGAATAATCAGTGGGCAATTCGCTTCCGTTTAGACCAATATCCTGTGCCTTTACAAAAACAAGTGGATTGGCAACATCAATGATTGAAACTTGAATCAGTCGATCCTTCGTTTTAATCATGTCAATTGGATTTCCTGTAGGGAAAAGTTTTCCTGTAACTGCTCCTTCAGCACGAGTAAAAGAAAGATAGATAGGTGATCCTTTACCAGGCACGCCTGGAATTGAACAGCTGCCTTCTTTTTTCACTTGACCATTTTCAACCTCTACTTCTGCAATTATCAATTTCTGTGTATTCGTGTTAAAAATTCTCACCGTTGTTACAGGTTCTTGTATAGGAACTAATCCTTGATCAATTGCGTAAGGTCCTACAGCAGATGAAATATTCCCACAATTTCCTTTAAAATCAACCATTTGATTATCGATACTGATTTGCGCAAATGTATATTCCACATCGAATTCCGGTGAATCTGATTTTTTGATGATCGCTGCTTTACTTGTCAATGAATTCGCTCCTCCAAGACCATCGATCTGTCTCCGATCCGGACTGCCCATCACGTCAAGTAAGAAATCTTCCCAGAGTGAGCGATTCGAAGGCATATGTTCAAAGTTAAGGAACACACCTTTACTTGTCCCGCCGCGCATTACAACTACAGGTACTTTCATTGTATAACCACCTTTTCTCAAATCAATATTTATAGCACTACCGGTTCCTTTGAAAATATAGTATGATAAGTTCATTCATAAGTAAAATACATATTTTTTTAATAAAAATGATAAAAAAACTTATAATCTAAAAATCGGGGGATGGTTAAGTGGACGAAAAAGATTGGATTGCGATAAGGGTACTATATGAAGAAAAAAACATTAGCCGTGCCGCAGAGCGTTTATATATATCGCAGCCGGCGTTAACGTACCGGCTTAAAAATTTAGAAAAAGAATTTAGCACAAACCTATTTTTCAAAATAAAAGGAGGCATTGAGTTCACTTCAGAAGGGATACATTTAGCGGGTTATGCGGAAGAAATGGTGAAAAAGTTGCAAAAAACGAAAGATTATATGCTGAATATGAAAAATGAGGTAAGAGGAACGTTAAGGCTTGGCGTTTCCAGCAACTTTGCCCAATATAAACTACCAGAAATATTGAAAAAGTTTTCAACACAATATCCTCATGTACAATTTAATGTGAATACAGGCTGGAGTACTGAAATCATGCATCTTCTGGATTCCTCTAGTGTTCAATTAGGCATTCTGCGTGGAAATTATGAATGGTATGGAATCAAATCGTTACTGCATAAAGAAAGACTTTGTTTAATTTCTAAGAAAGAGGTAGACTTGGATAATCTGCCAGAACTTCCATTCATAAATTATAAGACCGACAGTTCTTTAAAAAACTTAATAAATGGCTGGTGGCATGATAGATTCCCAGAGCCACCATTTGTAACCATGGAAACGGATCGGCAGGAGACGTGCAAAGAGATGGTCAAAAATGATCTTGGTGTTTCTATTCTGCCGGAAATATGCCTGCAGCCTTCAGATAATTTGCATACATACGGGTTATCCTACAAAAATGGGAAGCCGGTGTTAAGAAATACTTGGTTAATGTATAATCAGGATTCATTAAAACTCTCTACTGTGAAAAACTTTATTGATTTCTTGAATAAAAATTCCAATCTTTAACGAAAAAGCACAATGAAATTATTGGAAATTTCATTGTGCTTTTTTGGATTTCTTAATTAATATAAAATGGATTATAAGTTTTTTTTTCGGAAAAGTAAAAAAAATATGTATTTCACTTATTTGATGATATGAACTATTCTAAAAATAGAAAATAAAGCAACAGGGAATCAGAATGATATGTAATATTTTTAGCATTTAAACTTCTCATCTGATTTGTAAGCGGTTTCTTTAATAGGAGGGATTCATATTCTTACGTTACTTGGAATTTCAATGGTCGTTGTCTTCACTTATTTAATCATGTCTAAACGGTTATCACCTGTTAATTCTCTAGTGGTCATTCCAATTATCTTTGCATTAATTGGCGGATTTGGTCCAGAGCTCGGAGATATGATGCTCGATGGAATAAAGGTTGTCGCACCTTCAGCCGCTTTGCTATTGTTCGCTATTTTGTTTTTCGGAGTTCTGATTGACGCTGGATTATTTGATCCACTCATTAAAACTATGTTGAAAATCGTAAAAGGGGATCCGGTAAAAATAGCGATAGGTACAGCAATAATCGCAATGACCGTTGCCTTGGATGGTGATGGTACCACGACTCATATGATTACGATTTCCGCTATGCTGCCTCTTTACTTACGCCTTGGTATGAATCCACTTATTCTTGCCACTATTTCTATGCTGGCTGTAAGTATTATGAGTGGGATGACTCCTTGGGGAGGACCTGCAACAAGAGCAATAGCATCTTTAGGTCTCGATGCAAATGAATTCTTTGTTCCGATTATCCCAACACTATTATCAGGAATAGCAGCCATTCTTTTTACCGCTTACGTACTTGGGAAAAAAGAGCGCAAAAGGCTTGGTGTTGTTCATATCAAAGCTGCACCTGAAATGAAAGGAGCTCTAGCTGAAGCAGCGGTAGCTTCCGCCATACAAGACGATTTAAAGCGCCCTAAATTAATATGGGTCAATCTTTTGTTGACGCTCACGGTTATGGTCATTCTTGTAATGGGCTTAGTGCCGGTACCTGTGTTGTTTCTAATCGGATTTGTGCTTGCTTCAATCATTAATTACCCTAATCTAGAACAGCAAAAAGAGCGAATCGTGTCACATGCAGGAAATGCTATTACCGTCGTCACACTAGTATTTGCGGCTGGTATTTTCACAGGGATCTTTTCCGGAACGAAAATGGTAGATGCCATTGCAAATTCATTAGTGGCCATCATTCCGGATTCTTTAGGCTCTTTTTTACCGATGGTCGTTGCGTTCACCAGCATGCCATTTACGTTCGTTTTATCCAATGATGCTTACTACTTTGGTGTTTTGCCAATTCTTGCCGAAGCAGGAGAAGCTTATGGGGTGAGTCCTTTAGAAATTGCCAGAGCTTCCGTACTGGGCCAGCCTGTACATTTCTTAAGTCCACTCGTGGCATCGACTCTTTTACTAGTAGGGATGGTAAAAACGGATATCGGGGAACTACAGCGGTATGCATTTAAATGGGCTCTAATTTGTTCATTAGTCCTTATCATTGTTGCTATCTTGACAGGGGCTATTATTTAAGTACAATGTTATCTAATAAATTCTTCGAACTTAAACAAAGTAGGGCTGTGCCAAAACCAATTATTATTAGTGGTTTTGGCACAGCCCATTCTTTTATTTAATTCCAGAAGTTTCGCCGCTAGCTTGAGTAATTATTTTTACGATTGTTTTCGCAAGGTTCATAACCGTGTATAGCCGAGTATCATTTAAAAATTGCATCGTTGGCAGCGGATCTATATAATTGACCATTCCTGTAATATGATAATCTCCAACTTCCGGCAATACTTTTTTTAAAGCTTTCCCAGGGACAAGAGGTCCATCCTTCAAAAAAACATAACCGACCTGGTTTTGATTCCCTAAACAAGCATCCACACTAAAAATAAGAGGCTTTTTGAATTGTTTTTTAATTTTTTTCAATGTGTCTTTTAAATTAAATGCATGAACGGGATTTTCCAAAGTACCGTAAACACGATAAGGCACCGTATGTTCTTTAAGCATTGTCCCGACTAAAGGGCCTAATGAATCCCCAACTGATCGGTCTGAACCAATGCACAGAAAGATTACATCTTCATTTTGACAACCAGAAGATTGAATAATCTCTTTGACTTTTAATGCTAAGCAGTTTATATCTTCGCCTTTTGTTTCCACAGAACAAATTGCTCCTCTTCTTGTAAATTAGACTCATCTTAATTCCCCTTTGTCCTATTATACGAACAAAAAGGACATCATGCATGTAAATATGAGCATATGCTTGGGAAAGATAGTTAACACTCTGAAAAATGGCAGTAATTCAAAACATCCCTTTTAATTTATTTGGCGAGGAAGTGGGAGATGGTTTACAACTAGAAAACGTAACGACTTAATTTTAAACTACAACCAAGTACACCAATATACAAAGTTAATTAACATAATCAGCGTTCTAGGAATCTATATTATTGATCTAGAGAGTAGGAGGGGAAGGCTCCTTTTTTATTATACGTTTTTTTAGATTACTTATATTATACGCCCTTTGTAAAGACCTATATCCAGGTGAAAGGGAAATGGATGTACCAGTATGGTGCAGTATATTCCGAAGGAAGCACTGAAATCTAATTTTTTTATAAATGGATAACTTTGGTAAAATTAGATTATTAAAATAACCAATGTTCTTAGGGAGGAAACAAATGAAGGTAAAAAAAATACATCATGTCAATAATTTGTTCCGATTATGAAAAATTAGGGTGTGATATCGTGAAGGAGACATATCGGTCAGATAGGCAGTCGTATAAATTGGATTTAATGGTCGGAGGGGAAATTTAGCTTGAATTGTTCTCATTTCCTGATAGCCCAAATCGTCCAGTTATCCTGAAGCAAGAGGGCTTAGACATCTTGCTTTTGAAGTGGAAGATATTAATCGAGCGATTGAAGATTTAGAAAAAGAAAACATTCCAGTCGAACCTATCCGTGTTGATGAGTTAACAGGAAAAAGGTTTACCTTTTTTTGTGATCTGGATGATTTACCTCTTGAAATATATGGAAAGTATTATTTGCAGTAGGGTTATGTATATTTTGATAAGAAAAGTCTTTCATGAAGGTGCCCTAAAACAAAATAGTACTCAAAACAAAAATGGAACTCATTTTGTGATTTCCATTTTTGTTTCTGTATTTTTTATGTCATAAAATCCGTATTATATATTAAGTTTTTTTCAACCTAGTACAATGGAATTTTTAATAACTGGATAAATGTAGGATTTAATATCTTCTCCAATAAATGCTTTCCAAATATTCAATTTTAATATACTTCCTTTTCATTGAGGTTATATAAAAAAATTCATTATTGTTATTGATAGGTTTTGTATTACCTAATCTATATATTCTTAGGCAGCAAGGCTCTTATCTTGTAAATTTTAAAGGAAGTTCTTTCACTCCAAAAACGAACGGACTTGGAATCGCCTCCAGCTCAGTCCCTTTTACACCTTCCAATTTTGCAAATGTACTTAATAGTGTCACGAGAGCTACTTCTGCTTCTAGACGTGCAAGCGGGGCACCTAAACAAAAATGAATACCAAACCCGAAACTCAAATGAGGATTTAATTTCCTTTCTAATGTGAACCGATTAGGCTCTGCAAACTTTTGTTCATCCCGGTTTGCCGAAGCGACCCAGCAAATTACTTGTTCCCCCTTTTGGATTGTTTTGCCCCCAACTTTGACTTGTTCCTTTGTAACACGGCCAATTGCCTGTATTGGAGGATAAAAGCGTAGTGTTTCTTCTACCAATTTTGGTATTAAAGGCAGATTTGTCCTAGCTTGTTCTTGAATGTTTTTATCTTCTGTCATATAGCGTACGGCATTTGTAATCAAATTAGTTGTTGTTTCATTTCCCGCAACTAATAATAAAACACAGAAAGATAGTACCTCTTCTTCTGTTAATTTTTCCCCATCAATTTTTGCTGCTAATAATAGCGAAATTAAATCTTCTTCTGGATTTACTTTTCTCTCTAAAATTATTTTTTTGAAATATTCTTTAAGAAACTCACTTCCTTCCTTACGTTTCTGTGCCATTCTTTGAAAGGCTTCATTTGAATTATCTTTGGCGCCTGCCACGAGAACATCAGAATAGGTTTTAAAAAGATCCCGATCCTTAGCAGGGACCCCCAATAATTCGGCAATTATTATGACAGGCAACGGACCAGCAAGGTTATGAACGATATCCATAGTCCCCTTCTCATTAACTTGATCGAGAAGGTAAAGTGTCACCTCTTCGATTTTATTTTTTAAATCCTTCACTGCTTTAGGAGTGAATGCCTTGTTCACTAAGTTTCTCATTTTTGTGTGTCTAGGAGGGTCCATTGTCAAAATGCTTCCTTGAAGAGTTCCAGACCCTCGTTCCGAAGAAAATAGTTTTGGATTTTTTAGAATATAATGAACGTCCTCATATCGAAACACATCCCAGCAGCTTCGAGCCTCGTCGTACCTTACAGGAGTTTTTTGTCGTAAACTATTAAAGATTGGAAAAGGAAATAATTGATCTGCGTTCGAAGCAATTTCACTCATGGGGATGAGATTAGCATACTGCTCCACTGCGCTTGTTGAGTTACGTACTTGTGTCATGGTTTCATCTCTCCTTTTATTGTGACTAATATTCATACATAAACTAGTCATGAACCGGTTCATTAACTAAGATAACAAACTCATAATTTGGTTTCAATTGACATAAATTGAGATATTTTTCAATAAGAAGAAAGTAATAACTTTGAATATTTGACTCACCACCTATTGAAAAACTCTTTTGAGTTTCATAGCTTCTCGTTTAAGATCATACCGGTACCCCAAATGGTCGGAGGGGAATATCAGCCGGAATTGTTCTCTTTTTTCTTATAGCCCCAATTGTCCAACTTATCCTGAAGCAAGAGGGCTTAGGCATCTTGCCTTTGAAGTGGGTGATAGAATCAAGCGATTGAGGAGTTAGAAAAAGATTATTGACCCTACAATAAAAGGTGGAAAGGGGACAATATTTAAATAGTCATTCACTTCTCCATAATTTTCTTTTGCATTTCCAATAATCCCCCAAGTTCCCAACAAGTCCACTTTATCAAAGTTGGGCTTCTTTTATTTTTCATGTACATAAAAAGGGCTGTTAGTAATCTATTAAGTACTATACAGATTTCCATGAAGCTTCATAGGATATAAAAAAGGAGGTACAAGCTATGAGAGAAAAAATAATTAACCCGGAAAATAACCGTTTCCGCTTAATAACAGGCACATTTCCGGATAAAGAAACTGCCGAAATAATGGCTGAAGAACTGAAAATTCGTTATGGCTGGATTGTGTATATAATTCCAGAACAAAGTGAAAAAGACTGGCAATAAAATTAGTTACCTCGGTGAAATAGGGAAATTAGTAGAGAGGATGACTGAATTGGAATTACAAGATATAAAAGGATCTTATGAAGCAATCATTAGCCTTGGCAGTTGGTGTGGACCTTCCCTTAATTTAAGGCGGTCTTCATTTCCCCTTGATTGGGTTGAATTTAATTCGCTCCCGGATGTAAGCAGGTTATTGAAGAACAGATTTGTCGGTTTTAGTTAAAAATATGAAGCAGGTAGATGGCATCGATTCTTATCTTGATGGTGGAGATGTGGTTTTTTCAGATGAGGGCGGCAAGCAACAAAAAGCGCATTTTATTCAAGATACCTATTATAATGTTATTTCAGTTCATGTTTTCCCTATGATACCTAATCAAGATTGGACTCATCTTTACCCTGCTTGAAAAACTCAATTACCGAATAAATAAGTATATTAAAATAATGTCAAATAGCAATTCCATCTTATTCGTTAGGTGGGGGCAGTTTCCGTTCACGAAGCAGTGGAATTACAATCCGTCTTGTCTTAATATCCTCTTCATTGATCCAATAGCAGGCTTGATAGGATGTTAATGAACAAGGGCATTTGTACAGTGCAAGTACCCAGCGACGGTCCTTATAATGATACAATGGGGGATTATGTGTATAATGGGTAACCTTAATAAAAACATATTCTAGTACTGACTTCGATTCTTATATTGCAATCTTTTTTAAATTGCTGAAGCATTAAGTTTTTCCCTTTATTTCGCAGAAAATTGCATCTCAAGAGTTAAAGGGCACTCATGATTTTAATGAGTGTTTTTTTGTGCAGTAATTTGCTTAATTATCTAAATATTCCAAAATTACAATTGACCCATAAGGGACAGCTGATTTAGAATTGATATGTATATGAAATTATGTTTTGTATATAAAACTAAAATAGAGGAGGAATATAGTTAGTTAGTGAATGAAATGTTAAAAATATTTGATTTAGGGAGGTAAGTAATATGTTTAAGAATAAATTGGCGTTCGTTCTGCTTTGTTTGGTGTTAATAGTATCTGCATGCGGTCCAAGTGACGAAACAACTACAGAAAACAAAGGGAATTCAGGAGGAAAAGCGGTTAAGCTTACTTTTACGGAACCTGCACGATTATTGTCGGTTGCCCCATTGTATGTAGCAATAGAGCAAGGTTTTTTTGAAAAGGAAGGAATTGAAGCTGAGATTGTTTCTGGTGGTGGAGGAGCACAAGTAATCGCTTCTGTATTATCAGGTGAAGCTCAGTTTGCGGTCTCGGGTCCTCGAAGTATGTTTACTCCTCTTGACAAAGGTGAAGATTTATTGGCAATTCAATCTTTAAATTCTGCGCTAACCTATCAAATTACACTCTCTAATCAATATCAAAAGAAAAAGAATGTTTCTAAAGACTCATCACTTGAAGATAGAGTGGCTTCATTGAAAGGCGCAACTATTGGTACAAACCTTGTTGGCGATTCTGGAGACGTATACACCCGTCATTTAATGCAAATGCATGGAGTTGATCCCAATACTCTTAAAACCGTCAAATTAGCAGGAGATGGATCGAAGATTGGCGGTATGCAGGAGGGGATTGTTGACGGGGGAATAGCATCACCCCCAATGGGTTTACAAGCGGAAAGTAAAGATATAGGAGACATTGTAATCAATACAAGTGAAGAGCCAATGTATGGGAATATGGTCTGGGAAGCTGTATTTGCTAAAAAAGAATACTTAGAAGAAAATCATGAAACATCATTGAAAGTAGTTCGGGCAATAGGGAAAGGTATGGAATTCACACGTAATAACCCAAGAGAGGCAGCCGAATCGATCGAATCTTATTTTGATGGAATAGATGTTGATATTCTAGAGGAATCATTAATCGGATTGAAAAACACTTTTAAAGGCTATGGAGAAATGAATCAAGAGGCTTGGGATAATGCCCAGGATCCATTAGTTGAATTTGGCAAGATATCAGGCGTTTCTACTAAACAGGATACAACTGAAGATGTTATTTGGACAAATAGTTATATAGAAGAGGCTTTTAAAAAATAATTAGAATGGAAAGGAGATGATAGGTAAGATGGAAAATGCACAACTGGAAAACTTTAAATTGTCTACTCGTTTTTTAGACGTTACTTACGTAAATAACAAAACTGGTGCAGAAGTGATCGCCCTGCAGAATATAAATTTAAACATTAAAGATGGTGAATTTATATGTATTGTTGGGCCGAGCGGCTGTGGAAAAACCACTTTTTTAAATACTGTAGTTGGATTGCTAAAGCCAAGTAAGGGAGAAATACTATTAGATCAGCAAAAAATTGATGGTCCCGGCAAGGACAGGGCAATGGTTTTTCAAAACCCGAGTCTATTACCTTGGAGAACTGTTTTGGAAAATGTTCTTTATGGAGTTGAACTGTTAAAGCAAATAACCGCAGAGAAAAAGAAAGAGGCCAAAGAATTTATTGAAATGGTCGGTTTAAAAGGTTATGAAAATCATTATCCACATGAATTGTCAGGTGGGATGCAGCAACGGGTAAACTTGGCTCGGGCATTAACGGTAAACCCATCATTAATATTATTGGATGAACCATTTTCGGCATTGGACGCACAAACTAGGGAATTTATGCAAGGTGAGTTACTTAGAATATGGGATGAGACAAAAAAGACAAGTCTTTTCATTACACACCAAATTGATGAAGCGGTATTTTTAGCTGATAGAGTTTTTGTTTTTGGGGCAAGACCAGGACGTGTAGTGGAGGTTGTTGATGTTGATATACCTAGACCAAGAGATCTCCATGTGAAGCGCAGCCCGGAATTTTTAGAGTTTGTAGATCATATTTGGTCCATTATTGAACAGGAGTCTTCTAAACAAGGTTTCGAAGAGAAATAATTAATGTGAAAGGAGAACACTATGACGAAGGGTATGATAGAACTTACACAATCAAAGCAAAAGATAAAAAAGGCGAAGAAAATGAAAAAAGAAAAAAAGTCATTTTTTATCAGTGTTGCTTCTGTTTTACTATTCCTGTTGCTTTGGGAAACTGCCTCTCAAAATGAATGGATTAATCCATTGTTCATAAGCTCACCAATTGAAATTGCACAAGCGGCAGTTTTAATGGTCCAAGAAGTTTCCTTTTGGGAAAATATGAAGGTAAGTGGTTACGAATTTGTTTCAGGCTTTGTTTTAGCCATACTTATTGGAATCCCAATAGGTGTGTTATCAGGTTGGAACTCTACCTTTAATGCAGTGGTTAACCCTTTCATTTCAGGATTATATGTAACTCCTAAAGTCGCCATGTTACCAGTGATCATCATTGCATTCGGAATAGGGCCAGCATCAAAAATTGTTATCGTATTTTTGATGGCTTTCTTTCCAATAGTGATGAGCGCTCAAAAAGCTATGTTAACATTAGATCAAAACTTAATAAAAGCAGCAAGGACATTTAGTGCAAGTGAATTTCAAATTTTTAAAACAATTGCATTGCCTTCGACGGTACCATTCCTTTTAAACGGTATTCGCTTAGGTATAGGTCAAGGATTAATTGCAGTGGTTGTAGGTGAATTATTCGCTTCGACAGCTGGTATCGGATACCAATTGACAAGCAATGGTCAAAATCTACAAACAGATCGCATGTTTGTTGGCGTGTTAGTCATTACGATTACGGGAATCATTCTTACTTCATTATTAGGCATTATTGAAAGACGCTTTTCATCTTGGAAACCTGAAAATAGTTAATTAAATTAATTCTGTATCCAAACTCAATGAAAATCGAGTTTGTCCGCGGTTTGAACGTTGATTTCCATTCCAGGCACTCGCTTTCCGCGGGCGGTCCGGGAGCCTCCTCGGCGCTCTTTGCGCCTGTGGGGTCTCCCTTGGCCTCGCTTTTCCCGCAGGAGTCTCGCACATCCGCTCCAATCAACTTGTTTTGACTATATAACTATTTTGTTTAGTATGCTTTTCAAACCTGATCCTTCTTTTAACAAAGCTCTCAAATCCAATCCCAAATGGAATAGAATTTCTTCAGCGATGGTTACAACTCAGAATGTACTTAAATTCGTTATTTTACTGTGACACTTCACAGCGAGATAGAAATTATATTGAAGTTCTCACGTATCCATGATACCTTCAATTTATAGGGATGGTTGGGAGGAATAGGTTTTGAACACAAAGGCATTTTTATTGGCATCTATAACAGTAATTATTTGGGGCTCTACATTCGCTGCTATTCGTGCAAGCTTGCATGGCGGATATTCAGCCGGTCATTTGGTACTTGTTCGTTATCTTATAGCATCAGGAGTTTTTATCCTTTATGCTCTCTGGCCTGGGGTGAAATTTCGACTCCCGAAAAAAGAGGATTTGTTGAGGATTTCGATCCTTGCATTTATTGGCATTAGTATTTACCATATCGGGGTGACATTCGGGGAACAAACGGTTTCGGCGGGAACGGCTGGAATGCTGATCGGTTCAGCACCTGTCTTCATCGCAATCATTGCTGCGTTCGTTTTGAAAGAGCGCCTCGGACTATACGGATGGATTGGTTTAGGAATTGGATTCACAGGGATCACCTTAATAACATTAGGTACCGCAGGACCTTCCCTGAATATTTCTGAAGGAGCTTTTTTAGTACTGATGTCAGCTATTGCTTCTGCGGTGTTTTTTGTTTTCCAAAAGCCACTGTTTAGCCGTTATAATCCGATTGAATTGACAGCTTACTTCACATGGATCGGTACAATACCCTTTTTTATATTTTTTCCTGGGCTATTTCAAGAAATTCAACATGCTACTTTGGAAGGTCATTTATCAGCGATTTTTGTTGGTATTTTCCCTGCGGCCATCGGTTATGTAACTTGGGCAGTCGCTTTATCATTAGGAAAAGCCAGTTCCGTTTCCAGTTTGTTGTACATTGAACCTGTGATTGCCATTTTCGTCGCTTGGGTTTGGCTGCAGGAAGTACCTAGTACCCTTTCAGTCATTGGCGGCAGTATTGCGATATTGGGGGTCCTTGTCGTTAATGGTTTCGGAAAGTATAAATCAGTGGTGAAAAAAGCAGCATGAAAACTAGAAAAAATAGCAGCATCCCAGATTATCATGAATGAACGTATATCCTTCTTGGACGACTGAGCATATAGGAGGGCAGCCTAATAAAAGGAATTCACCCAGGTTGATGAGGTTAATCAGATACACCTGGGGAATTGGATTTTTCCGCCCTGTTCATTACCTGAAATTAAATCTATGTTTAAAGTCCCATTCCAATTTAAATGAATTATTTTCACCTGTTAAAAATTTATAATCAATATAGGACTTTTCTTTCCTAGTCATTCCGTCAACATATGGGGAATAAGTACGGATTAATAATACATTTTTCTTTTCATCAAATTCTACAAGTCTTAGCCAGCCATTTCCCCCTCGATAATTCGTTTGGTAATTGACCAGCATTTGAATGACATCATTTCCTGCTGAGTTTTGTTTTACCCGATGCGCTATCCCATAAAAATGTCCATTAACCGTCATGAACACTTGATTATGGTTCTTTACAAGTTCATCCCATATCAGCCGGCCATTGGACGAATCGGCGGCAATAGTTTTATCATCTTTAACTTTCGGAAAAATAATATCATGTGAGACGAGGATTGTCGGTTTATCTTTATGCCGTTCCAGAACTTTTTTTGACCATTCCAAGTCCTTATGCAGGTTTTTCATATCCACGATTAAAACTAAGTATTCATAACTCCCTGCCTTAGCGATTGCATATGAGCTATACCCAGAGGGAGCCGACCCCTTATAGTAGTTTTTATTCATAAAACGCTGTGGCCCATAATGTGTTAAAAAAGGATCTCCGGCAGCATAGTCATGATTCCCAGCCGCCATCATATATGGAATTTCCTTTTTATCCAAAAGGGAAATGGCTCTGAGCGAATTCTGCCATTGTTTTTCTGAATCACTATCGACAATGTCACCAACAAATGTACTCATGATAATATTGTTCTTCTTGGTGTTATTGGATATCCAGTTCATTTGGCTATTGAAAATCTCAGGATTTTGGCTTGAATATTTCTGGGTATCTGGAATAAAGAGGAAATTATAATTCTTCTTATTCGTTAGAATGGGGAAGGACTTGTTTGATCCTTCAAAGGGTTCATCGTCACGAGCATCCTGTACTAGCCATTCTTTTTCAGTTAATGCCTTGTTGGCAATTCGTATTTCCTGGATATTCCCTCCGAAAAGCGCATCCAACTTATTTCCCCACTCTGTTGCACCGATATTCCAGCCTTTACCTTTTAATGCTGCAATACCTATTGCCTTTTCTGATTCTCCATAATCACTAACGCCATTTAAAGTTAGAGTCGTTGTGCTACCATCATTAACAACTGCCAAATGGTACCATTCACCAGCATTTAAAGAACGAGACCAATTGCTTACATTATAGTTTAGATTGGATGGATGGCTTGTCCAGTGCAATTTTTGATCACTGGATATAGATAAAGCAGAAAGGATTTTTTTCTCACCTTCCATTTTATTAAGATCTGCCGCCTGTCCTTGTCTTGAAAAAAGCCCCATGGCACTTTTGGGTTTCCTTGGCATCTTAAATACCAATTCAATGGTAAAACCCCTATCGAAATTCTCTGAATTGATAGGTGCATCCCGTATGGTTTTAAAATATCTTCCTGCAGGGGCGTTTTCGTAATTGGCGAATTTCAAGCTATTAACTTTATCTTGAGCATAATAATCTTCTTCAGACCATTTCATCATATTTTTTAATTCGGGTGATGCAGGGTCACCTATCGTCACTAACTCTAAATCATTTCCTTGTTTGGTTGTATCTTCAATAATTAAATTACCTTTATCGATTGAACCGCTTTTAACATGTTGTTTTGTGAATTTCCAATTTGCAACGATACTGCTCCGATCATTTTCAGCAACGGAATTTAAAGAATCGGCTGACTTGGCAATACCAGGAACAATCATACATAAGAGTGAGAGACCTATAAATGCTTTTTTCATTCTCATAATATATTCACCCCTTTAAATTAGATTAAGCAATTTAAGAATAATGGTTAAACATATATTCTTTACTTACTACCTGGGTAATTTTTGAGAAATAAGCCTAGGTAGGGGAGATTCCGTATAAGCTGCAATAAGGTATAGTTTGCTTATCTTCTCGATAACTTATTAAGGATGAGTAAAAAAGACTTATTACTAAAAAAGACATTAGGAGATAAGGCCTAATGCCTACAATTTGAAATCAAGGATAACAACTAATTTGAAGTATTTTGTTCTTTAGGTGGGAGGGTAGGAAAACAAGCAATGTGTTAGTATTAGGACAGTGATCCATCAAGATAATGAGGTGAAAAAAATGGTGAGAAGGAGATAGGTAGCCTCCTGTAATAGATGTGGTATTAATCTTAGGAGGCTATCTTGAATTATAGGAGATGTATGAGTTTTGAAACAAAACAAATATGATGATGCAAATTTCTTTTCTGCGTATGAGCAAATGCCACGATCAGTCAAAGGACTCGAAGCTGCCGGAGAATGGCATGTATTAAAAGAGCTAATGCCAAATCTGCGTAATAAAACGGTACTTGATTTGGGCTGCGGTTTCGGCTGGCATTGCCGATTTGCCCGAGAGCAACAGGCAAGTTCCGTCGTTGGTGTGGATATTTCCGACAATATGCTTCAAAGAGCACGTGAAAAAACGGATGACCCTTGTATTTCATATATTAAAATGCCGATTGAAGATATCGATTTTTCCGGATCTGAATTTGATGTCGTTATCAGTTCATTGGCTTTTCATTACATTAAGTCATATGAGGCAATCTGCAAAAAGGTCCATGATTGTTTAAAGCCTGGAGGCACTTTTGTTTTCTCTGTTGAACATCCAATCTTTACTTCTCGCAACGAACAAGCTTGGTATGACGATGACCACGGCAATCATCTGCATTGGCCAGTTGACAACTATCAGTACGAAGGTGTAAGAGAAACAACCTTCTTAACCGAAAACGTAGTAAAGTATCATCGAACGATTTCAACATATATGAATGACTTGATTGATGCAGGTTTCAGCATAAAGGCAGTAAAGGAACCAATGCCTTCTGATGACATGTTAAAAAGTGTTCCTGAAATGAAAGATGAAAATCGAAGGCCCATGTTTTTAATGATCTCAGCAGTAAAGGAACCGAAAATAATGAAGTGAAAAGCAAGGACTGTCAAAAAGTTGCGACGCGGCATATCTGGCAAACACATGTGGAAGAAGCAGATCATCTGCGTCGTCATTAAGATGCAAAACCAATATATGCAAAACGTAAAGAAACGATTGAGCGTGTATTCGCAGATGCAAAAGAAAAGCATGGTATGCGTTGGACTCCTTTAAAGGGACTTAAAAAATTGTCAATGCAGGCGATGCTTACTTTCGCTGCCATTCATTTAAAGAAGATGGCCAATTGGACATGGCGAGGTCCAAAAATGGCCTAACATAGAGGCTCGTTGAGCCCCAATCTCTTAACTTTAGGCGAAAATTCAAAGGAATTTCAAAAAGGGGTCGGAATTTTTTAATTCCGAACCCCTTTTGTCTACAAACTGAGACAGCCATAAGCTGTCTTTTTTTTCACCATCTACAAATCCAATTCCAACCAAATCCGGGAACCCATACTCTCCTACAGCGTGGAATCCATTGTCCGTGTTCCCAATGACCGCCACCGTGTCCGCCCCATTGACCGCCGCCATGACCGCCACCGTGTCCGCCCCATTGACCGCCGCCATGACCGCCACCGTGTCCGTTCCATTGACCGCCGCCATGACCGCCACCGTGTCCGTCCCATTGGCCGCCGCCATGACCACCACCGTGTCCGTCCCATTGACCGCCGCCATGACCGCCACCGTGTCCGTCCCATTGACCGCCGCCATGACCGCCACCGTGTCCGTCCCATTGACCGCCGCCCGGGCCAGGTATTCGTTCTCCATCTATATAATAATGCACATTATTAGGGTAGTAAGTGTAATTATACATTCAAGAAATCCTCCTTTTTTTGTTTACCCTTTCAGACTATGTACAAAGGGTGGGAAGGGTCCTATATGGACAATGATGGACAACAAAACAGGGCTGCCCATTTATTGTTGTTAAAATAAAAGACAACAATATTAATGGCTGTTTTTTTTTTGCCTCATATTGAATTTTTGTTCAGCATTAAGGTAGTAAAGGAACCGATGCCTTCTGATGACATGTTAAAAATTGTTCCTGAAATGAAAGATGAAAATCGAAGGCCCATGTTTTTAATGATCTCAGCAGTAAAGGAACCGAAAATAATGAAGTAAACGAAAAAAGGCGTTTCTACGAAAGTAGGGACGCCTTTTAGTTATTAACATTAATTTTTAAGCAATAATGCGTTGATTATCGACTTTAATTAGGTAATGATTAAATAGTTAAATATGGAAATGGGAGTTTGGAAGGGGGAAATTGAATGGTGAAGGTATTTCCGGTTATTGAAACCAAACGATTGATATTAAGGGAAGTGACACTGGAAGATGCGGGTGACATGTTCAAATATCTATCTGATACAGATGTGGTGAAGCCAATGGGGTTAGATCCATTCGAGACAGTAAATGATGTATGGGATGAAATTAAGTGGTATGAATCTATTTTCGAAAAAGGTTCGGGAATTAGATGGGGAATTACATTAAAAGATTCCGGTAAGGTTATAGGAAGTTGTGGTTTTCTGAATATGGTAACCAAACACCATCGTGCTGAAATTGGATATGAATTAAGTAAAGACCATTGGGGAAAAGGCATTGCGAGTGAAACATTGGAAGCCGTTGTTATGTATGGTTATCGCCACTTTCACTTGGAAAGGATTGAAGCTTTAATTGAACCTGATAATCACCCATCCCAAAAACTAGTGGAAAAACAAGGATTTAGAAGAGAAGGACTTCTTAGGCATTATGAATTTATCCATGGCAAATTCGATGATTTATACATGTACTCACTCATAAAGGAAGATCTTAACGGCAATTCCTTTTAATTGATTCATTATGAAGATCGTTTAAGAAGCGGTCCCTGTTTGTCGACAAAAGTGGATTTCGGAATGCACTCATTGCGAAGCCCTTTTACGATTTTACTGAGGGAATGATTACCAATTGGGATTTTAGCGGTCTGAAGACAAACTCAATGGAAAACTAGTTTGATTTCAGTTAAAAAAAGTTCAAACCGCAAGCGGCTTTGGTATCTGAAAGTTACTCTCCAAGGGTATGGTGAAATTGTCGAATTTAATAAGTGTTTCACAAAACAGTAAAAATTCATAATGGGAATTAGTCTTGAACATGGTTTTGGATGAACATCCTAAAGTGAAAAAAAATCTAGTTGATTGAAATGGAAGGTACGAGACTCCTGCGGGAAAAGCGCGTCCAAGGGAGACCCCACAGGCGCGAAGAGCGCCGAGGAGGCTCCCGGACCGCCCGCGGAAAGCGAGTGCCTGGAATGGAAATCAACGTTCGAATTTAAAATCCAAAATAGTAGAGCGGTTTTTTTATAACTATATATTCATAAATCTTAGTTTACTCATTTGCTTGTATAATCTCTTTCAACCTTACAAATTCGGGTAGTGTATGACGAGTACCAATCTTTCATACCTTTTTCTTGTGCCTTTTTGTGAGCGGCATTTTCCTTCCAAAGCTTTATGGCATCCAAGGACTTCCAATAGGATACGGTAATTCCTAACCCGTTTTGATCTCTTACGCTTTCGACTCCTAAATAGCCATCTTGTTGAGCGGCAAGTTCATCCATGAATTCTGCGGTTGAATTATAGCTTGCGGCATCCTTATCGCTTCTTTGCGAAGTAAAAATGCAAGCGTAATAGGGCGGTTCGGGAGTATTTGCAAATAACATGAAATGATGCCTCCTTTTAACTTAATATTCAAAATAATACCACATAGGCGAGAATGAGGATAGTTGCCCGGTAAAGAGGTACTCAGCAAAGAAAACAAGGAGGTAAAAAGCAGTATATATCTCTGACACGGCAATTCTGCTAAAGGGATTTTATTCTGATTCACGAATATATATTACTTTGACGGCTTTACAAAAAAAGGAGATGGTCTTGTGTGCGGGATTCGTTAGCAAACATATAGAAAGAGATGCATATTTACCGAAACAACGCGATATTCTTTTGGAAAATGCATTAAAAGATTTATCGGCAGATCCTGATGTTTTGGCTATTTACATTGCTGGTTCATTAGCAAAAGGAAACGATGATCAATACTCCGATATAGATTTGCACACCATTGTTAATCCAAAACGTAAAGCAGAATTTTTAGAGGGAAAAAGGGATAGAGCCAATAATTGGGGAGATGTTTCATTTCACGAAGACTGCAATCCTTATTCACCGTATGTCGTCACTCATTATAATACCTTTGTAAAAGTTGATAGCTGGTATCATGCACCTGAGGAAATTGTTCCCTCCATTTGGTTAAAAGAGGTAGAAGTCATCTATGATCCTTTTAATATTATGAGTCCTATTATAAAAGAATCGGCAGAGAAAGTGTATAAACCTACACCTGATGAAGTTGAGCATTGGAGAGGAAAGCTGCTTGCATTTGTCCATGAAACCTACAGGGCCGTTATGAGAAGAGAAATGCTATATGCACTATCCAATCTTGATAGGATACGGTGGCTGATTGTGTCTGGTTGGTATATGGAAATGGAAGAGCATTTAGATATTCCCTATGGAGTATGGACAAAAATTGAGGGCAATAGAAGTAAGTTAGCTGGAAAGCAGTTATCCCTGTTGGAAAGTTGGGATTGTGGCCGCAATTCAAATGAAATTATTAAAACGTTGAGACGTATGATCCCAGAATTCCTCAGACTAAATGAATACCTATGTACTCAATTGGGTGTCGAAACAAATGAATACCATATCAAAAGAATAATCGATATGGCTATCTGATACCATATGAGGCTAATGAGGTAAAGTACGTGTAAAATGTGTAATTTCTATTGGAGGGATGCTAAGTGGCACAATTGGTATATCATGTAGCCGTTTCACTTGATAATTTCATTGCAGACCAAGCAATGTTGGAAGGGGATATCAATCATTCTTTTTTCTTATTTGAAGGAGATCATGTCCCGGACTTTTTATCCGATATCCAGCAATATGAAGCGGTATTGATGGGAAGTAAAACATATGAATTTGGATTTCAATTCGGAGCCAAACCGGGTGAACCAGGTTATAAGGGTTTGAAACATTATATATTTTCGAGCTCCCTTCAGTTTGAATCGAATGAGGAGGTAGAGCTTATCGAGGGAAACGCCGTTGCGTTTATTGAAAAACTCAAACAGCAAGGTGACGGAAAGCTATGGCTTTGCGGGGGCGGAGAACTGGCTGGATCGTTATTGAAACATAAACTCATTGATCAATTGGTGCTGAAAGTGAATCCAGTCATAATCGGTGAAGGCATCCCTCTTTTCGGCAGTGTTAAGCCAAGTCTAAAATTGGACTTAGTTGAAATGAAACAATATCCAAACGGGGTGATTAAACCGACATATAATATTATTTATGCGTAGGAACTTCATTCCCTAAATAAGTTGTACTTCTACTTAGCTGTGAGGGTTGTGTTACCGCAACCCTTTTCTAATGCAACAAATCTTCTTTCGGAGGGGAATTTGCAGCATAAGGGCTTTTCCTATAATAAAACTACCATAAATATTATTCTATTCAGATAGTTTGCCATATGCAACATAGTTATCTATCTCTTACTTATATAAAGCGATACAAAAAGGTTGCTATAGACCCACCCATTTTTAAGTTGATATGATATTCAGGTACTTAATTGTGGGGGGAAGTTGAAATGGAAGAACAAAAATATAATGACCTCAAATTAGGCGAACGTGGTGCAATCATCAGTATTATTGCTTATATTTGTCTATCAATTATAAAGCTGGCTATCGGATACATAAGCGACTCAGCGGCTTTAAAAGCGGATGGGTTGAACAACACGACTGATATTATCGCGTCCCTTGCCGTATTGATTGGTTTAAGGCTAGCTCAAAGACCCCCCGATAAAGATCATGGTTATGGTCATTGGAAGAGTGAAACGATTGCATCAATGGTAGCTTCATTTATCATGTTTGCCGTTGGTGTACAAGTATTGATAGATGCTGTTGCTTCCATGCTTAAAGGTGGAGAGGAATCACCTGACATTATTGCCGGATATGTAGGTGTTTTATCAGCAATAGCTATGTATTTTGTATACCGATATAATAAAAAGCTTGCTATGAAAATTAACAGTAAAGCCGTTATGGCAGCTTCAAAAGATAATATTTCCGATGCTTGGGTAAGTATAGGAACAGCTATAGGGATTTTCGGATCCCAATTAAATATGCCATGGCTTGATCCCCTTACGGCCATCATTGTTGGATTATTAATATGCAAAACAGCCTGGGATATATTCAGTCAAGCCTCACATGAACTTTCTGACGGTTTTGATGAAAATAAAATTCATCTATATAAGGATGTAATTACAAATGTGGATGGAGTCAAGGGGATAAAAGAAATTAAAGGAAGAAATTACGGGAACAATGAAGTGATTGATGTTGTGATCCTTGTCAATTCTACCTTGGATATTAAAGAAGCACATGATATAGCGACACATGTAGAAAAAGTGATGATGAAAGATCATGGAGTGTATGATGTTCATGTCCATGTAGAGCCCAATTAAGGTCTAAATCTGCTTTACAAACATATGAATGATATGTAATCATTAATTCATTACATTGGAAGGAAAAGGTACCTTATACAATGAAGCAGTAATCTTATCAAATAAACAGTAAATCTGAATCAATTTCAATGGGTGTAATCGGTTAGATATGTTCAATGCAAATGCTCCGTCACTTTGTTTGCTTACCGGATTTATCGGTAAGTAAAGTGAATTCATTTTTTCATTTGAACAAGAATCTTTTTAGATACCCATGTGAGGTTTTTAATGATTATGTTTAGAGATGGGATTCGTCTGTTCGTTTATAGGTACTAATTCATATACAATTACTTTTTCTGATATCCAATCAGATGAGGTATATTTGGTTTATGTATATTAATTTAGTAACAGGCGATCTCTCTCTAGAAAAATGGAGGGGGATTTTTTATGTTATTTTTAAAAGCGAATGATTTAAAGAAAAGCTACGGAAGCCGTGAAGTTCTTTCTGTTGATACACTTCATCTTTACAGTCATGATCGTGTTGGTTTGGTTGGCAGGAATGGAGAAGGTAAAACGACCCTGCTTTCTATACTAGCAGGAGTGAGGGAACCCGATTCCGGTCATATCGAGAGCTATGGAACAGTCAGCTATATCCCGCAGATGGAAGAAACTGAACAAGAAATAAGCGGGGTATTAACGAGTATATGGAAACTGCCCGATGAGAATCAAGAAATCATAAGCGGCGGTGAACGAACCCGAAGAAAAATCGCCGCAGCCCTTTCTTCCAATGCGGATGTATTGATCGCGGATGAACCTACCAGCCATTTGGATATATTCGGAATTGAACAATTGGAAAAAGATTTAAAATCTTTTAATGGCGCTATTTTGCTTACTTCACATGATAAAGCATTCTTGAATCATCTATGTACAACAATATGGGAAGTTGAGCAAGGCAAGGTAACGGTATATGAAGGGAATTACGAAGCGTATATAGAACAAAAGCAGGCAAAAACAGAAAAGGAAAATAAGCAATATGAAGAGTATACCCGCGAAAAGAACCGGTTGAAACAGGCTGCACAAAACCTCCAAGCCAAATCCGATTCAATTAGGAAAGCCCCTAAACGAATGGGTAATTCAGAAGCAAGGCTGCATAAACGGAGCTCCGGGAAACAGAAGGCGAAATTGAACCGTTCTGCTGAAGCGATCGAAACTCGAATCGAAAAATTAGCAAAAAAAGAAAAACCGAGGGAAGATCCCCCCATCATCTTTGATATTTCAGAATTTCCATCTTTGCATAGCAAAAGGGTCATTCGATTTAATGGCTGTTCCCTGAAAGTCGGGTCACGGGTGCTAAAACAACATATTTTTGGAGATGTCCCCTTAGCTTGCAGACTCGCCATCAATGGTCAAAATGGTTCAGGAAAAACGACATTATTGAAAAAGATAGTGGAAAGGCACCCAGATTTATATGTAGCGATGCCAGCAAAGATTGGATTTTTTGCCCAACAACAAGAAAATTTAAATGAAAGTAAAACGGTTCTCGAAAATATATTGGAGGACAGTCCCTACAATCAAGCCTTTATTCGTACACTTTTATCACGATTAGCTTTTAAAGGAAATGACGTTCACAAACAAGTATCACTTTTAAGCGGTGGGGAAAAAGTCAGGGCTTCCCTAGCAAAAGTTTTTTTGGGAAACTATAATGTACTGGTTTTGGATGAACCTACAAATTACCTGGATATTAATACTAAAGAGGCTTTAACAGAAGTGTTAAAAGCATATCCAGGAACGATCGTTTTTGTGACTCATGATCGTTCATTGATCGAATCTCTTGCAACACATTCACTTTCATTTGAAAAAGAACCTCCGAGAGTATGTGCTATAAATAAGGAATCAACAAAATCAGCCACTCGCAAGGATGGCCTTGAAGATAAACAGGCTGAGCTTCTTATGATTGAAGTGCAAATCATCGAGACACTTGGTAAACTGTCCAGTGTTATGAAGGAAGAAGAAAAAGCGGAATTGGATAGGGAATACCTCCAACTCTTGAACAAGAAAAAAGAGCTTGAAGAATAAGTGCAATCCATAAAAGGCGCTTCTCAATCGAGAGGGCCTTTATGATTTAGTTTATTTTACATTTATTAAAAGACCAATAAAAAGGATTAAAGTAAATTCATCCTGATTGGAGATCAAATGAAAATTTGATCATTAAATGGCTATGGGGAGCTAAGATTAAGGCAGCCATCGTTACTGTTGAAAACAAAAATGACTCCAGGCAAAAGTGTTCTATCTAAAAGGTAAGACAAAGTTGATTGGAACGGAAGGTACGAGACTCCTGCGGGAAAAGCGCGTCTAGGGGAGACCCCGCAGGCGAAAGCCGAGGAGGCTCCCCGACCACCCGCGGAAAGCGAGTGCCTGGAGTGGAAATCAACGTCCAAATTGTACAAGGCATAAAAATAGACAAACTCGATTTTCATCGAGTTTGTCTACAGTCTGAAGCCCCTTACTCATATAAGTAGGGGCTTTTTTATGTTTCAAGTACATTCACTTAACAAGTGCATATGATAATTTTAAAAACTGTGAAGGGTTGAGAAAAATGTACTATGCTCCTTATATCCATCCACATCCCTATCAATATCAAAATTCTTATTATGTTAATGAACCAATGTATAACCATTTAAGAAATCCTGATTATTGGAGTGTAAATAATGTTAACCATTTGGGCTATTTACAATCATCAAATGGAAGAAATAATATTGAGGTAAAAGATTATGGACCTAAGCCATTTGTATTGAATATCAATGAGGGTACGAAACAAAACACAACCTACCGTACCGCCTTATGGACAGGAAAACATTTGCAAGTTACATTGATGAGTATTAAAGTTGGTGAAGATATTGGTTTAGAAATTCACCCAAACGTTGACCAATTTTTACGTATTGAACAAGGTCAAGGGGTTGTTCAAATGGGCAATAGAAAGGATAATTTAAACTTTGTAAGAAACGTCTATGATGATTATGCGATAATGATACCTGCTGGCACATGGCATAATGTAGCCAATACAGGTAATATTCCTCTAAAGCTTTACTCGATATATGCTCCTCCTAATCATCCATTTGGTACTGTTCATGTTACCAAAGCAGATGCAGTGACTGCAGAAGAAGTGCAACGATTATGGCAATAGATCGTATATGCTCCAGAAAGTAAATGTATATATAGAGCAAAAGTATGCAGATAGGGTTTTGACAGATTGGCTGACCCTTTTTATTTTGTAAGGTGAACAATATCTCCAAGGTTCCTCCATCTTTCAAAGCCCACCCTTATAGAGGGTCTTTTTTGTTTTTAATGATCAATACAAAAGAATAACGTGGATACCCTGCACCTATTTTTACTGCGAAACATTGAAAAGTCCCTACTTGCATTGATTGGGGATATTTTTTTTGATTCCATAAAGATAATGTAGGTCAACGGCTCAAGATCTTTTTAAATTTACAGGCAACGCTTGATATTTGAGCTACCCGCCATTTTTAATTTTTAGCATTAAATATAGTCTTGGAAAATTAATATTGAATTCTTTTTAATTGTTTCCTAGCACTTTATTTATGAAGAAAATAATTATTTTTAATAAAATATATATTGTACGAATGCCGTCTCACTAACATCCTATGTTAATGAAACTTCGACGGTCTCCAATATAAAGGGGGATTTGTGCCCCTACATAAACAACTGTTATTCGGCAGAGAACCTGTACTTGTTGTAGTGAAGGGTGATTGTATTACGATAAAAAAGGAATGCCAATTATTATGAGCATTCCTTTGCATTCAGATTTTGTTGCTGTTGCTCTCGTTTTCCGGTTTCTTTATGATTGCGTATGCTAGGTATCCTATTAAGCCAATAAATAATCCGGTGCCGCCTACAATATAAATCATTGTAAACACTTTTCCTAATGTTGTCTGCGGTTCAAAGCTGGGATGCCCAACCGTGCTAAGAGTAACAACACAGAAGTAAAGGGAATCAATCACAGTTAGACCTTCCTGCTTAACATAGAAAATCGTGCCGGAAAATAACATAACGAGGACCAAGACGAAAAGAACCTGGAAGTTTTTCAATTTAAAAGCGGACCAGAGCGCTTTTAGAAAACGTTTCAAGGTGAGGATAAATGAAATCATTGGTAATCGAATTTCCTTTCGGTTCATTTCATTTTAAGTAAAGTGAATGAGTAAATCCTGATATTCGAGCTTGATCAGTTAATCATTCTACTATACATGAATTCAGTTTAGATTGACAAAAAAACCTGTTTATTTTGATCTGGCTTGAACTAGAAGCGTTGGTAAACAATAGAAGGAGAAACTAAGTAAGAAGGGGGACAATCATGAAGCCACGTATTACTGTCATTACATTAGGTGTGGATGATTTGGAAAAATCGCTGGAATTCTATCGGGATGGCCTGGGATTTCAGACAGAAGGAATAGTGGGCAAAGAATTTGAGCATGGAGCCGTTGCCTTTTTCGACCTGCAAGGTTGCTTAAAGCTTGCCATATGGAATCGAAGGGATATAGCTCATGAGGCCAAGGTTCCTTTGTCTCCGGCAAGCCCTACTGAATTTACCCTTGGTCACAATGTAGGCAGTAAAGAGGAAGTGGATATTGTGTTGGAAAAAGCAAAAAAAGCTGGAGCGATCATAACCGATCCGGCACATGACACTTTCTGGGGAGGATACTCTGCACACTTTCAAGACCCTGATGGACACCTTTGGGAGGTCGTTTGGAATCCGCAGTGGGATGGTGAATAGAATCATGATTAGAGATCATTTCGATACTCTAGTTTTATTCATTCCATGAAGATCAAAGTCTAGGGGAGACCGCGCAGGTTTAGAGGCGCCGAGGGCTGTCCGCCCGCGAAAAGCGAGTGCCTGGAGTGAAAATCCAACGTTCAAATTATAAAAACCATAAAAAACTGTAGGCAAAATCGATTTTCATCAAGTTTGCCTACAGTATGAAACAAGTACTTTACCTAGGGGTTATGTGCTTGTTTTTTATTTATGAACTCCCTGCTTTTTGCAATCAATTCATTATTCTTTTCAATCGCTTCGTTATTACTGTATTTCACCTGATTAACGGTATCATTATCTTCCATGTATTCAAGCAGCAAGTCTACCGCTTTATCCATCAGTCTTTCGATGGGGATACCTCTTTCTTCAGCCAAATTAGCGAGTCTATTATTCAAGTACGGATTGAGGGTAATGTTTATTGGTTTTCTCGTTTCAGAATTGATAGGCCGTTCCACCTTCAGTCTTTTAATCTATCATATACCTTTAATTGAGGGTTAACAAATATAGTGTAGGGAAATGTATGTAGGCTTTGGTTCATCTTTGCACTCAATTCTGGAAGTGAAAAGTGATTTCAAAAAAGAAAGCAGGAAATTGGCAGTGATCAATTTTCCAGTTTTCTTTTTTTTGTGCACTTGGGGAGTCACGAGAAGGGTTTCCACCTCTTTTATCAACAGCGGATTTATAACTACACTATGTATTCTTGGATTTCAAAGTTAATAACATAAACCATATTTTAAATAAAAATATTGACATAATGAATATAACGTTATAATGTTTATTTATTGTAATTGTGTGTTTTTTCAGACTTTTAATCAAAAGGGGGAAAAGTTATTGAATAATTTTATGGGGATACTCGAAATGAAAGTGCTTCCAGTCGCAAACAAAATTGGTTCACAAAGACATCTGCTGGCAATCAGGCACGGGGTTCTGGCAACACTTCCACTGACGATCATTGGATCATTCTTTGTTATTTTGTTGAATTTTCCAATCAATGGGTATGACGAATGGATTGCACCTTATCGTGCCGCTTTGGATGTTCCGTTTCGGTTTACGGTCGGAGCAATGGCTTTATATGCAGCTTTTGGGGTGGGGTCAGCGCTTGCAGGACATTATAAATTAGATCAGCTCAGTGCAGGCCTTCTATCAGTCTTAGCTTTTCTGATTACATGTGTTGTGCCTACCCAAGTCATGGAATCCGTTCCAGGAGTAATAGAAGCCGGTCGCTGGTTACCTATCAGCTCTTTAAGCGCAGCCTCTTTATTCGGTGCAATAGTAACATCCTTGATTTCAGTTGAGATTTTTCATTTTTTGATTAAACGCGATATAAAAATCAAATTACCGGAAAGCGTTCCGCCAATGGTTTCGAATTCCTTTGCAGCCCTGATTCCAACATTGGTAGTGGTCCTTCTTTTCTGGGGCATTCGATATGGTTTGGGCTTTGACATTAACTCGATCATCACTACTTTGGTGTCACCTCTTAAAAATTTATTGGTTGGCAATAGTTTAATAGGAGGTTTGCTTACAGTCTTTCTCATCGTTTTCTTTTGGTCTCTTGGTATTCATGGACCGGCAATATTGGGTCCGATCATACGGCCGATGTGGGATTCGGCGATTCTCGAGAATATGGATGCATTTGCAAGAACGGGTAATGCGGCGAATTTGCCCAATCTATTTACCGAACAATTCATTCAATGGTTCGTCTGGATTGGCGGGGCGGGATCGACATTATCACTTGTTGTACTATTCCTATTTTCAAAATCGAAGTATTTGAAAGAGCTTGGTAAACTGTCCTTTGTTCCAGGGATTTTTAATATTAACGAACCTATCATTTTTGGAGCGCCGATTGTCATGAACCCCATTTTAATGGTTCCATTCATTGTTGCCCCTTTGGTAAATGTCATCGTCTCATATACATTCTTTCAATTAGGGTTAATACCGATGATAATGGCTAAACTGCCGTTTACGGTCTTTAGTCCAATTGCCGCTGTCATCAGTACAAATTGGACAATCATGGCCGGGGTTCTCGTTTTATTGAATTTTGTCATCTCATTAATGATCTATTTTCCATTTTTCAAGATGTTCGAGAAGCAGCATCTACGTGATGAAAATAAAATAGAAGCTGGACCGGAAGAAAAGAAAGCGGGCATTAAATATGCTTGAAATAATATTCGCCATTCTATCATTTGTCGGGGCGCAAATCATTTTTTCCCGTACTCGGCTAGGTGAAAGTTTAACACCATGGAAATCGGTTGGCCTGTCTATTTTAATCATTAGCTTTTCAATCTTTCTATTTACCGCAATGGGATCGACTTATTATTTGATTGTCATTGTACCAACGATTATTTGTTCTGTAATGGTATCCTCCCGCTACCGTGACTATTTAATGGGATTACAAACTAAGCGGGCTCAATGGAAAGAAAGTAGAAAAGGAGTGAATGATAGCTTATGAGAAGATTAGGTATTTCAATTTATCCGGAACACTCTACACCGGATAAAGACAAGCAATATATTAAACTTGCCCATAGTTATGGTTTTGAACGAATATTCACGTGTTTATTATCGGTTTCAAAACCATATGAAATTGTCATGGAAGAATATAAAAATATTATTTCTTATGCGAAAGCGCTACATATGGAAGTCATACTTGATGTTGCTCCAGCTGTTTTCGATAAGTTTGATATTAGCTATGATGATTTAAGTTTTTTCGCAGAAATGGGAGCTGACGGCGTTCGTCTGGATCTTGGATTCGATGGCTTGAAAGAAGCTAAAATGACCTATAATCCTTATAGATTGAAAATCGAATTGAATATGAGTAATGATGTTGATTATTTATCGAACATTCTGACGCATCAGGGCAATAAAAATCAAATCATTGGCTGTCATAATTTCTATCCCCAAAAATTCACAGGTCTTCCTTACGACTTCTTCATCGCCTGCAGTAAACGGTTTAAAGAACATGGCATTCGTACAGCTGCATTCGTTACTTCACAGACCGGTGATATAGGTCCTTGGAGTATAAATGATGGATTATGCACATTAGAACAGCACCGTGAACTTTCAATTGATGTACAAGCCAAGCATCTATGGGCAACAGGTTTAATTGATGATGTCATCATTGGGAATGCTTACGCTAATGAAGAGGAACTAAGAATGCTGGGGGCCTTACAGCGTGACATGATCGAGTTGAAAGTGGAACTCCATTCGGATGCGTCACCAATTGAGCAAAAAGTTGTACTGGATGAATTACACCTTCGCCGTGGTGATATCAGCGAGTATATGGTCCGTTCAGTGGAGGTCCGAAAAAAATATGCGAATGAAGATTTTGCAGTCCGGGAAAGTATCCCGCAGCGCAAAGGGGCCGTTTTCATCGGCAATGATTCTTTTGGAAAATACAAAGGCGAACTTCAAGTCATCTTAAGGGATATGCCATTGGATGAACGTAAAAATGCAGTCGCCCATGTTGTAAAAGAGGAACTTTTTTTACTGGATTATATTAAACCATGGGGCACATTTAGATTGATTAAATAACCTGACCCTAATTTATAAGGAGGAATAATGATGAATATTTTATTATGCTGTTCTGCAGGTATGTCCACTAGTCTTTTGGTTAATAAGATGGAGAAAGCAGCGGTGGAAGAAGGATTGAGCGTGAAAATCCAGGCTGTTGCCACTATGGAAGTAAGAAACCATATAAATGAGGTGGATGTTATTCTTTTAGGCCCACAAGTTCGGTATCAACTTAATGATATAAAGAAAATAGGGGATGAAAAAGGAATACCTGTAGATACGATAAATCCAATGCATTATGGAACTTGTAATGGCAAGGAAGTATTGCGTACGGCCCTCCAATTAATTTCGAAATAGCATACTATCAAAAGGAGTGGTAAAATGACGAAAACAAAAGAGGATCTATCAGAATTATCATTTCAATTAATTCTCCATAGCGGGAATGCCCGCAGTTGTGCAATGGAGGCCATCGCCTTGCAAAAACAAGGTAAATCAAGCGATGCCCAGGATAAATTAAAGGAAGCGGAACATGAGTTTGTTGCTGCACATAAAATCCAAACCGCATTGATTCAACAAGAAGTGAATGGTGAGAAATTCGATATTCCAATGCTCTTGATCCATGCTCAAGATCACTTGATGACTTCCATGACAACAAAAGATTTAGCGATAGAAATCGTGGAATTACACAAGAAAACACAAAAGAACTAACAATATTCAGGAGGTTGCTGCGGCAGCCTTTTTCTTATGTTCATAACGTGAGAACTTCAACGAGAAGGGGGATATCCTCCTTCATGAACCTAAGTTAAATGAATATGGCAGATAAGGGTCACTCAAGATTAGGATTCTCCGAAAATTTAAATTATACTAGGTTCATGACAGTAGCAATAGATGCTGTCACTGATTAACGAAGGGCAGTCATGATAGAAAAACAAACGACTAATTAGCAAGCGCAATCATTTTTATAAAAGGGGAGAAAAACATGCAAAGAGTCAATCTAACTGAAGATCTTAGTCTTTCACGCATTGTACACGGTATGTGGAGATTGGCAGATTGGAGATTTTCTGCCGAGGATATCCTATCTCTTATTGAACACGGAATGGATCGGGGCGTCACTACATATGATCACGCCGATATATATGGAAGCTATACGTGTGAGGAGATTTTTGGGAACGCACTTTCATTAAAGCCTTCATTACGCGATAAAATGGAGATCGTTACGAAATGTGGCATCGTTCTTCAATCAGAAAACCGTCCTTCCCATAAAAGTCACCATTACGATACTAGTAAAACCCATATCATAAAGTCTGTTGAACAATCCCTTATGAATCTTAAAACGGATTATATTGATTTATTACTTATCCATCGTCCGGATCCCCTGATGGACCCGGCGGAAACGGCTGAGGCGTTTAATCAATTAAAGGAATCAGGAAAGGTCCGGAACTTTGGAGTATCGAACTTCAAAAAACCGCAATGGGATATGCTCCAATCATATCTATACTATCCGCTTGTGACGAATCAGCTAGAGCTTTCGGCATACAATCTTGAAAACTTCGAAGACGGAACCTTGAACTTATGTCAGGAAAAGGGCGTTGCGCCTATGGCATGGTCACCGCTTGCAGGAGGCAGCATCTTTGAGGAATCGAACGAAAAGGCTGTCCGTTTAAGAAAAACGTTAGAAACCGTGAAAGAAGAAATCGGTGCCAATGGAATAGATGAAGTGATGTATGCCTGGCTGTTGAGGCATCCCGCAAAAATCATGCCAATCGTTGGGTCCGGTAAGAAAGAACGGTTGGACAGCGCCATCGATTCACTAAACTTAAGCATGGAAAAAGAGCAATGGTTTAACATTTTAACTAGCTCGATGGGACATGATATTCCGTAATGAATTGTACCTTTGAACAAGAAACCTTGCCTTCATTAATGGGGACCTCCGTAAAGAGGTCCCCATTCTTAAATTTCAAACAGAGACGAGATGGACTTTCACTTTTCAAAGCATGATTTTTGGTGAATTTTTTAAGTGCTAATAAGATTTTGCCATATAATAAAAATACTATTTGATTTTCGAGGTGAAACAACATGAAAATCGGGGTAATAGGAGCAAAGTATTTTGTTGGAATCCATATCAATCCACTTTCCCATGTTTCCCAAACCATTCATTTCCGTTCAATATGATATGTGGAAGAAAGCAGTCTATTAATAGAAAATGCGGGAAAACAAACCGATCTATTACCGTTTTCAGTTTCCATACCTTTTTTATTGATATGAAAAGGTTAAAAGAAGCTTAATAGAAACTATTTATGTCCCATCTTCTGGACTTTCAGATAATTCTTGCTCCATACCTTCTATTTGACTTTCACTAACTGTGGTCTTGGTGAATTATAATAATCGTATTTTGCATCAAAACTCGTGTGACAGCCGTTTTTCCATTTCTGTTATTGAAGGGCGCGCAGGCATTTTCAATGATGGAACCTCCTGATCATTCAAGCCAGTAGCAATGATAATTACTATAATTTCATCTTTTAAGTTTTCATTAATAACAGAACCGAAAATCATATTTAACTCTGAGTCTGCCTCGGAAGTAACAATATTTGCTGCCTCTTGTACTTCATATAGACTTATATTGGCGCCTGTGAGTTTCATTAGCACACCTTGGGCTCCGTCGATGGAAGTGTTAAGTAACGGACTGGAAATGGCTTTCTTTGCAGCTTCCGCAGCGCGATGTTTACCTGTTGCTCTGCCAATGCCTATTAAGGCAGACCCTTTATTGGACATGATTGTTTTCACGTCTGCAAAATCAATGTTGATTAAACCTGGTACAGCAATTAAATCCGATATACCTTGGATACTTTGACGAATAACATTATCCGCTTCAAGAAATGCTTCAAGCATTGGTGTATTTTTATGTAAAATCTCCAATAAGCGATCGTTTGGAATGACAATTAATGTGTCCACTGCTTTTTTCATTAAGGAGATCCCTCCTGCTGCTTGTGTTGCACGCTTATTGCCCTCAAACGCAAACGGAAGTGTTACAACGCCAATGGTTAGTATGTCAAGCTCACGGGCAATTTGAGCAATGACAGGGGCAGCACCCGTTCCTATACCGCCGCCCATTCCGGCTGTAATGAGTACCATGTCTGTACCTTTTAATGCTTCTTGGATCTGCTCTTTGCTTTCTTTAACTGCTTGTTTACCTACCTCTGGATTTGCCCCTGATCCTAAACCTTTTGTCAATGTTGCACCGATTTGTATCTTGCTCTTTGCTTTTGATAAATTAAGAGCTTGTGCATCTGTATTAACAGCTATAAATTCTACACCTTTAACTCCATGTTCGATCATACGGTTAACGGCGTTATTTCCTCCGCCGCCAATACCAATTACTTTAATGTTGACGGATGAGTTTACACTTGTAACAAACTATAGGACCTCCTAGGCATTGAAATTACCTTATTTCAAATTATTCAAATAAATAGCGGAAACAACACTCATTCTTTTATTAGAAATGTATTGTCTTTCATATATTCAGATTTAGTTAAAGAAAAAGGCATTGTCGTTAGCAGTCCCGTAAAGGAGACTTCTACCGACAATGCCTTTCATTGAACCCTTCCATTCTTTGCTAAAGGTGGGTGGGTTCGATATCCTAAAAAGGTAATCTTTGTTTTAATTCTAAGGTAATTCCACTTTTAAATCAATATATACACATTATTATAAACAAATACGTATTCATGAAGATGGCGACGACCATCTCATTAGAAATTATTTACAGTATGTAACCCAATAAGGTTAAAGATAATGATATCTTTAGGAGTTTTAAAAGGTGAAACTAACTGAGTTAAATTACTGTGCTGTATGCCTTTAATTCATGAACTAGTAAAAAAGATAAGCAAAGATGCACCACTACATCTCATCTTTATTTTGTATATTTCCTACCGTCTGCACTCTACACATATAGTATGTGGGAACATAGTTTACACCTTCAATGTTGTGAAAATTCAGGGGTGAAATGATTCTGATTCTTATTTTGAATAAACTAAAACAGACAGGAAAATATTTATCCTGTCTGTTTTTTTTGCCTCTTAAATAACTACGGTGAATCGTACCATAAGTAATATAATGAGGCTTTTACGCATATAAAGAAAAAACACTATGTTCACTTAATAGTCCATACAGCAAATCCTTCCTCCGCTTGTGCTTTTATTGTGAGATTTAAGAAAAATGATAGGTAGAAGGTGACGAAAATGGAAGCAATCGTCCTAGCTGCTGGATATTCCAGCCGAGCGAATGCATTTAAAATGACTTTGCCGATGGGGCAAATGAGCGTGTTGGAGCAAACGATCTCTAAATTTGAAGGATTATGCAGCAGGGTCATCGTCGTAGCTGGATTTCAAGCGGAAATCATCCAAGAGGAAATTGCCAAAATCATCAGTGAAAATGCCTATTCATTTCAGATCGAGTTTGTTTATAATGAAAACTTTGACCAGGGAATGTTTCATTCCATTCAAAAGGGCTGTAACGAAGTGAATGCCCCAACCTTCTTTATAACACCCGGCGATTGTCCGCTTGTAAAAAAAGAGACTGTTCAGCTACTAGCAAAACACAAAGGAAACGTGGTTATTCCCAGCTTTGACTATAAAGGCGGCCATCCCATTAAATTATCGAGCGAAGTGAAACAGAAAATTCTCGAAACCAATCCAGAAAGTAATTTGCGTGTGGTCCTGGACGGTTACGAAAAGCAATACATGAATGTAGATGATGCGGGAGTATTAATGGATGTTGATACACCGGAGGATTACCAAAAAGCCATTGATTATGATAATGCTTTAAATTTCTCGAAGTAAAAATAAAAATAAAAACCACGAAAATCTTGAATAGAAATGAATCATAAAAGATCAAGCTCATTGATAAAATCATTGGAAGAGGTTTCTATTCAGAATATGTCCCATTAAAAAAATGAGTCGAAGGGTGTTGTTGCAATGAATCTCAAAGACATAAGCACCTCAGTGCCCAAAAAGGACCATAAAGGTAAAGTCTCGGGCCAGTTGCCCTATATTAGTGACGTAAAAGTGGAAAATATGGTTTATGGTGTTTTGTATCGATCGCCAATTGCTTATGGGAAAATCATATCCATTCAATTACCTAATCTTCCGGAAGGGTATGAAGCTGTTGGAGCAGAGCATATCCCCGGACCGAATTATGTGAAAATTATCAAAGAAGATCAGCCCATTTTTGCCAATGAGTGGGTCAATTATATTGGTGAGCCAATTCTCATGCTCACGGGCAAAGACCTGGATATCCTGTACAGTTTGTTAAATGAAGTGAAGGTTGAATTTGAAGAACATCAGGCTATCTATACATTGGACGAAGCGATCAAGCAAAAATCAGTATCCTTAGTTTTGGCAAGCTATGAATTTGGGGAAAGCTTAGAAAACATTTCAGCTATCGAGCAGGGAGCCCATCAAATCATCGAAGAAGAATATGATACGGGTTATCAGGAGCATGTCTATCTTGAGCCGCAAGGAATGCTCGCCGTTTATAAGGATGATGAAATTGTCGTCCAGGGATCGATGCAATGTCTTTATTATATAAAAAATGCATTGCTAAGCGCATTAGCCTGTGGTGACGATGAAGTCAGGGTTGTTCAAAGCCCTACCGGCGGAGGTTTTGGCGGCAAAGAAGATTATCCTTCAATGATGGCTTGTCACGTAGCCGTTGCCGCAAGAGCAGTAAAAAAATCGGTAATGCTCGTGTTCGACCGTTCTGAGGATATGCTGGTAACGACGAAAAGGCATCCGGCCAAACTCAAATATCGGACGGCCCTTGATAAGGAAGGAAATATTTTAAGCATGTGTGTTGACCTCTTTCTCGATGGAGGGGCAAATGTTGGATTGAGCTCTGTCGTGCTGCAGCGCGCATTATTAAACAGTGCTGGTGTTTATAAAATTCCGCATTTTCATGCAAAAGGCTATGTCTTAAAAACCAATACCGTTCCGAACGGCGCCTTCAGAGGCTTTGGTGCTCCTCAAAGCTTTGCCGGAATCGAAAGTCATATTGGACATCTTAGTAAACTGGCAAAAATCGACCCGCTTGAATATAAACGAAAATACCTCGTCAAACAAGGAGATCCCACCATCACCAAAGGTAAATTCCGCGACCCGATATTAGTGGAAGATATGATTGAGGACGTACTCAACGTGTCAGAATACTATAAGAAAAAAGAAGACTTTCAGCGCTTAAATCAACAAAATCAGCGCTATAAAAAAGGGATAGGAACTTCGCTGTTCCTCCACGGCTGTGGATTTACTGGCAGTGGCGAAAGAGATCATATTAAAGCAAAGGTGAAACTGGTTAAATCAAAGGACGACCAGGTATCACTAAAAATCTCAAACTCTGATATGGGACAAGGTATTTTGACGACGTTGTGTAAAATTGTCGCCAAAGAACTTAACCTCCCGTTCGAAGATATTTTGTACCCTTATCCCGACACAAAAGAGGTTCCCGACTCGGGTCCGACCGTAGCTTCCAGGACGACGATGATTGTCGGAAAATTGCTTGAACGGGCCGCAAAAAAACTTAAGGATCAGTGGCAAACAGGGGTGGAACAGGAAGTGGTTGAGCACTATGTTCACCGTGAAATGATTCCTTGGGATGAGAAAACCTTCACTGGAGATGCGTACCCGGCTTATTCATGGGGCGTTAATATCGTTGAAGTAGAAGTTGATACGTTAACAGGTAATTTAAAGTTAGAAAAAGTATACGGCAATTATGAAGTTGGGAAGGTCATCGATGAACGGATTATGAAAGGCCAAATTGACGGTGGTTTGGCTCAAGGGCTAGCATACGGTTATCTGGAAAAGATGACGTCAAAACAAGGTAGAATCCAACAAAAAAGCATATCGGATTATGGACCGCCGACTTCCTTGGATATTGTTTCAATTGAAAGCAAGGTCTTTGATAACCCTTATGCTGATGGTCCATACGGGGCGAAGGGCGCAGGTGAATTGACTTTAATCGGAGGCGCTCCAGCAGTCCAAGCTGCGATTGAGGATGCCCTGCACACTTCTTTTCAGCAAATTCCGATTACACCGGAAGTCATTATTGAAAGTCTTTGGATGAAAGAAGGTGAAGAGGGTTGATTACTTTCACACTAAATGGAAGAACGGTAGAAACTGACGCCCCTGCTACAGCAAGATTACTAGATTTATTAAGAGATGAGTTTGAGTTAATCGGAACAAAGGAAGGCTGTGGTGAAGGGGAGTGCGGAGCCTGCAGTGTTTTTGTGAATAACCTCCTGCAAAACAGCTGCCTTATTCCAATTGGCTCGATTGCTGGTGCCGATATTCAAACGATCGAAGGCATCATTGAAACGGAACAATTTAAAATTTTAGATGAAAGCTATTCCATAGCCGGGGGAGTGCAATGCGGCTATTGCATACCGGGAATGATTATGGCAAGTGCAGCTTTGTTATCTGAAAATCCTCATCCTTCAGAGGCTGAAATTCGTGAGGGCATCTCCGGAAATCTGTGCCGCTGTACGGGCTACAATATGATTGTTGATGCGATTAACCTAGCAGCTAAAAAAGGTGATGGCTTATGATAGAGAAAATAACAGCGTATCGCTTCGAGCGTTTAGACGAAACTTTGAGCCAATTGAATAGAGAAGATTGTGCAATCATAGCCGGAGGCACCGATGTTATGGTCCTTCACAAAAGTAGAAGGGGAGTACCTCCAAAAATCCCTAAACCGATTGTTTTCATTAATCATCTTTCCGAATTAAAGCAGGTGTATCAACATCACAAGGATCTCCACATCGGGGCCTGCTGTACCTATAGTGAATTACTTGAAAATCCGTTGATTCCTTTTGCTTTAAAGAATGCAATTAAAAAAATTGCTGCCCCGGCAATTAGAAACCGGGGAACATTAGGCGGTAATATATGCAACGCCTCTCCAGCCGGTGACATGCTTCCTTTGTTATATGTATACAATGCAAAGCTTCTGTTGCGCTCCGTAAATGGTGATCGCATGGTCGCGATTAGCGATTTCATTCAAGGTCCACGACAGGTTCAACGCTTTCACAATGAAATGGTAACGGAGATTATTCTGCCGTTTGTATTAGGAGATTCACATGTCGTTTTCGAGAAAGTCGGCAACCGCAACGCAGATGCCATTGCCAAAGTATCGTTTGCGGGTTTCGTCCGGATAAACAAAGATCGAATCGATGACATTCGATTTGCCTTCGGGGCGGTCGGACCTACGATGGTTCGTTCCATTGATATTGAGAGGAAACTGGTTGGAAAAACGATACCATTAGCCGATGCAGACATCGCTGAAATTGTGGCAGCCTTCGATAAGATCATTAGACCAATCGACGATCAACGCTCCACTGCGGCATACAGAAAAACCGTCGCGTTACATCTTTTACGTTATTTTCTTAGCATGAAGCAATATCAACCGAATTAATGTTTAAAGATAGGGGGGAGCTTTTCATGCAGCTGATGGAAAAAGTGGCCATGCTGACGCGCCAAAACGAAACCTTTGCTTTAGCCATGATTATTGAATCAAAGGGCTCGACTCCCAGGCATGTTGGAAAAATGATTGTCTACCGGGATGGTACCATTGAAGGGACTGTCGGAGGGGGCTTGGCTGAACACTATGTGATCGAAGATAGTGTAAAGGCGATCCAAAATGGACAATCGAAAATCGTTGAATATAAATTGAATAAACATGCAAAAGACGGAATTCAGATGAATTGTGGCGGCACGTTACGGGTCTTTATTGAAGTCTATAAAAGCAGGCCTGAACTCATTCTGGCTGGGGCCGGTCATTTAGGCCATGCGTTGGCAAAGCTTGCTGATTTCCTTGAATATCCTTATTGCATTGTCGATGATCGCGTTGGTTATTGTACAAAGGAACGCTTTCCGAATGCGGCAAACCTTTTTGTGAACGAGGATATTGGAAAGGCTTTGCTCGCAGCCAACCTAAATGAAAAATCATATGTGGTAATTGTTACAAAAGATTGTGATGATATTGTATTAAAAACGGCACTGCAATTTCCGATTGCATATGTTGGGATGGTAGCCAGTAAACGCAAGGTCATAAGCATATTTGAAAAGTTAAAAAGTGAAGGGGTCACGCAAGAACAGTTGGAGCAGGTCCATTCTCCAATCGGTTTGGAAATTGACTCGGAAACATCAGAAGAAATTGCCATCAGTATTATCGGTCAAATCATCAAATTAAGCAAGGAAAAAAAGCCTGTAAAGGTGAAACAATTAAATAGATAAGTAGAAAGGTCAGATAAAGCAAAAATCAAAATGTCTAATAGATAATGGGGTCAGTCCCCACTGTGTTAAAGTATTAACTCAGTGGGACTGACCCTTTTTCTTTGATAAAAGCTAGAAGCAGGCCCTTGCTCTTAGAGTGGGCCTTTTGTCGTTTTGATTCATTCATTAATATGCTAGAAATATTTTACTTTATATGCTACTACTATCATACTATACACAAAGGAAAACTCCTGTATGGGGATATTAGATGGACTTATGGGAAACGGGTTCTGGTGCAAAGATTACATCCATTGGAAAGAGGTTTATAGAATCCTATAGAATCAGCTATTATGCAGTCATTCCTAATAGTGATGAATGAACTTCACTTGATTTTGGACAGACTTGTTCTGTAAAGTAAGCTTCCTTTTTTAATGATTGTATCGTGCATAACATAGTTTGAAATGATAGCTGATAGGCAGTGCAAGTATCCAAAAGCAAATTTAACCTGAAGAAAAGAAGTGAATGAAATGGCTGAGCCTTTAAAGGATTTATATAATGAAATGTTCATTCGTGAATTCGGTGAAAAAGTAAAGGGTGTCCATCCGTCCTTCTCTACTGAATCGTTTAAAGGGGAAGTAATTGATGAGCATTGGGACGAGAGGAAGTTAAAAGAACGAATAAGGCACATTTCCATTACTCTTGGAAAGTATCTTCCAAGTGATTATCAAGAGGCTTTGGATATTTTGTATCGGCTTGATAAGGATTGTGAGGGTTTTAGATATTTATTTTTCCCTGATTTTGTAGAGGTACATGGATTGAATAAGAAAGATTGGCCGTTATCGCTAGATGCGTTGGAGCGTTTTACAGCAAGGTCATCCTCCGAGTTTGCAATCCGTGCTTTTATCTTGCTTGATCCCGTTTTAATGATCGAGAAGATGAAGGGATGGACCAATCATGATGATGAGCATGTCCGCAGGCTGGCTAGTGAGGGATGCAGGCCCAGGTTACCTTGGGGCCAATCTTTACCGATGTTCAAATCCGATCCGGCACCCGTCTTGGAATTACTTGAGAACCTGAAAAACGATCCGTCCCTATATGTTCGCAAAAGTGTGGCCAATAACTTGAATGATATTGCCAAAGATCATCCGAAAACCGTAATAGAAACAGCTAAGCGCTGGTATGAAAGCGGAGAACCCAACACGATTTGGATTATTCGACGGGGATGCAGGACCTTAGTTCGTCAAGCAAATCCAGAAGTCCTTTCTTTATTTGGATACACGGATATATTGAATAATCCGAATATCATTACAAACGCATTTATTAGAAATGAACCAGACTCGATTTTTATTGGGGAAACGAGTGAACTTCATTTCGGTTTTCAAATTCAAGGAAAGAACACTGTGAAACTTCGCATCGAGTATGCCATCGATTTTGTGAAAGCAAATCAGAAAACTTCCCGTAAAATTTTCCTATTGGCAGATAGGGATTTCTCAGATGGTGAAGGAGTTGAAAGAGTGAGGATTCACAATTGGAAAGACCTGACGACACGTCGACATTACATGGGGATCCATCGAATATCACTCCTTGTGAACGGAGTGGAAGTTGCTGAAACGCAAGTCAAACTAAATGATGGATGATAAAGGTTATTGAAAAGCGAGGGAGAACTTAATTAACAGGAATACAGCAATTAAGGTTGACAAAAACGAGGAGTCTGAGCGTTCCTCGTTTATTATTTCATGATAGTGAAACATTGAAAAATTATGCTTTATCCACATTAAAAAGCATTCAAATCCAAAAGGTTGGATAGCTCCGATTGCTGCGCAAATTATTAATTAACAATGCCAGTAAAACGATTATCACGGCACCAGTTAAAACAGGAGTAAATAAATAACTCCAGCCATACTGGCCAAGCATGATTACAAGCGGGTCTGCTCCAGCTGGCGGGTGCGTCGTTTTTGTCAGCATCATCACCGCAATTGCTAATCCGACAGCCAAGCCGATTGCCCAAGGTTCATCGCCAAAAAAATGATAGGAAGCTAAACCTACGAATGTTGAAATAAAATGACCGCCTATAATATTACGCGGTTGTGATAATGGTGCATTCCACAGACCGAACGCCAGCACACAGCTGGCACCAAATGGAGCCATTAACCACACTGCTGATGTTATTTTTGTTAAAAGAATTAAGGCGAATATAGTTAAAAATCCCCCAATCAACCCCGTTATTGCGTCCTTTACATTTATTTGTAAAGGGCTTCTTCCTTTTCCCTTCATCTTCGATAAATAATGAATATGAAATAAGCGTTTTTCATTATGCCTCGCGGCTGAAATACGGTCCAAAGTGAACCCTCCTTTTTTATATAATTAGACTTTACATGAAATGGACTAACCCGTCAAAATAATTTTTAGTGGTTAGTTTAAAAATCCAAAAATAGCAAAAAAAGCCAACTTAGTGTGTTGACAAGAGGAGGTTCAGAATAGTTTCAACCCGAATCATTTTACTGTTTTATGAAATCCTAAATGGATGTGAAGAAATTAACTGGAATCGTTTTATAATGAATAAACTGCAGGCAACAAGCTTACTTCGAAATTTGTATACATTCTGACAAACTTAATAAGGTGTGTATCTTCATTCATCATCAGATTTCCGGTGTTGAAATCTGGCTACCTTTTTCCTATTCCCGCATATTTTCATTGAACACCATTTGCGTCTTCCGCTTTCATCGATAAATAACAGGACGCAATCATCATTCGAGCATCGCTTTAATGATGACAGCTTATTTTTTTCAATTAAAGTTAATGAGTCGAAGGCAATATAAGATTGCAGGATACCTTCCGCTTCTCCAACAGGTATGGGAACCAGTTTTTGATCACTTAATTTATATGTGAAAGGCGATTTTTCGATTTTTTTTTCCAAATAGGCGATAAACCCATCAGGAATCGAATTCCCATCTGCTATTAATTCAAATTGTTTTCTTAAAATAGTACGCATTTCTATAATGCTTGCAAATACTCGTTGAATTCTCTCTTTAATTATTGGGGATAACTGATTATCCAAATATGAGTTATTCCCTTTTATTACAGTAAGCCAGTCCAGCATATCCCGTTCTGATAGTAATAAGTCTTGCCGTTGGCCACGACTGACCAGTTCCGTATTCACTAAATCCAGAGAAAGATTCCCTGATATAAGTGGAAATTTATTAGTTTCAGACATAAGTTCATCTCCCATTTCCCTGCTAAATTCTAACCATTAAAATATAAATTGAGAGGTTATATCTTCATTATACCTTATTTCTGAATTTTTCAGCTACTCGTCTAAAATCACGGGATAATATGAATGCTATCAAAATCCAAATGTGCAAGAACAGAATCGTAAATGAAAGTCCATGATAATCAATTCTTTTAAAGTGGGGGAAAAAATTCTTGACATATCCTGTACGTACAGGATAATATGAAAGCGTATACAGAACCTATACGTACAGGTTATAAAAACAACTATATTTTGCTTTCTAGGGAAAGGAAGTAGTGAAATGGGTAAATACACAGAACCAGCAACGGATTTGCTTCAACATGTCGGAGGGAAAGAAAATATTGCGACGGTTACGCATTGTGCAACAAGAATGCGTTTTGCGTTGAAAGATCCCGCCAAGGCGGATGTAACGAATATCGAATCGATTAAGCTTGTGAAAGGAACTTTTACACAAGCTGGCCAGTTTCAGGTCATAATCGGGAACGAAGTGTCATCGTTTTATAATGAATTCGTTTCCATAGCTGGACTTCAGGAAGCGTCAAAAGAAGATGTGAAAAATGCAGCAAAACAGAATATGAGCTGGCTGCAGCGTATGATTGCTCATCTTGCGGATATTTTCACCCCGCTGATTCCTGCCATAGTCGTTGGCGGACTCATTCTTGGATTCCGCAATATCATCGGGGATATTAAAATGTTCGATGACAGTACAAAGACCCTTGTGGATATTTCACAATTTTGGGGAGGGGTACACGCCTTCCTTTGGCTTATAGGTGAAGCTATTTTTCATTTTCTACCTGTTGGGATTACATGGTCGATCTCGAAGAAAATGGGCACGACTCAAATTCTCGGCATCGTCCTTGGTTTGACCCTGGTTTCCCCACAGCTTCTTAATGCATATGCAGTGGCAAACACAAAGGCAAGTGATATACCTTTTTGGGATTTCGGTTTTGCCCATGTCGATATGATCGGCTACCAGGCTCAAGTCATACCAGCGATACTTGCAGGGTTCGTCTTGGCGTATTTAGAACGGTTCTTGAGAGATAAAGTGCACAATTCCATTTCCATGATCGTCGTTCCATTTTTCGCGTTACTTCCAACTGTAATCATCGCCCATACCATTCTGGGGCCTATAGGCTGGAAAATCGGTTCTGTCATTTCTACGATTGTATATTCCGGGTTGACTTCATCAGTTGGCTGGCTATTTGCTGCCGTTTTCGGCTTTGCCTATGCACCGCTTGTCATCACAGGCCTGCATCACATGACAAACGCAATCGATCTTCAGCTTATGAGTGAACTTGGCGGTACGAACCTATGGCCGATGATCGCGTTATCCAATATTGCACAAGGTACGGCAGTGCTAGCAATGATTTACATCAACAGAAAGGACCAGGAGGAGAGACAGGTTTCCATACCTGCCACGATTTCTTGTTATCTCGGTGTAACCGAGCCAGCCATGTTCGGCATTAACTTGAAATACGGCTTTCCGTTCTTAGCCGGTATGATCGGTTCACTTTTCGCAGGCATCGTTTCAGTCGGATCTGGAGTGATGGCAAACTCAATCGGTGTTGGAGGGATTCCAGGTATCCTATCCATCCAGCCGCAGCATATGGGAATGTTTGCACTTGCGATGCTGGTCGCATTCGTTGTGCCATTCATTTTGACTATAGCATTCTCCAAACGTCCTAATATGAACTTGAAAACTAGAACGAAAACAACGAAATTAAATGCTTGATAACGCGGAGGGAGAAGCATTCTCCCTCTTTTTTACGATACTTACGAAAGATACATCGGGGATCGAAGAGGAGGAATTACAATGAAGGATTTTAAAAAAAGTACCATCTATCAAATTTATCCGAAATCATTTAAGGATTCGAACGGTGACGGCATCGGGGACATAAATGGTGTTATTGAAAAACTTGATTATCTGAATAAACTGGGAGTGGATTATATTTGGCTCACCCCTTTTTATCGTTCACCGCAAAATGATAATGGATATGATGTAGCCGATTATACATCCATTGATCCTGTTTTTGGGACGATGGATGATTTCGAAAGATTGGTGAAAGAGGCGAATTCGCGGGATATCCAAATCATGTTGGATATGGTATTCAACCATACATCAACAGAGCATGAATGGTTCCAAAAAGCATTGGCTGGAGATAAAGAATATAAGGACTATTATATTTTCAAGAAATCGAAAGATGGAGAGCCCCCTACCAATTGGATTTCGAAATTCGGAGGTCCTGCATGGGAATATGTAGCGGAACATGATGAATACTACCTCCATTTGTTCGATCGAACACAAGCTGACCTTAATTGGGAAAATCCCAGAGTGAGGCAGGAAATCTTCAATATAGTAAACTTCTGGCTGGATAAAGGTGTCAAAGGATTCCGTTTGGATGTCATCAATCTTATTTCGAAACCTGACATCTATGAAAATGATAAAGATGGAGATGGACGATGCTTTTATACAGATGGTCCCAAGATTCATCAATTCCTAAAAGAGATGAATGAAGAAACTTTCGGGAAGGATGAAGAGGTGATGACTGTAGGGGAAATGTCATCGACGACCATTGACCATTGCATCAAATATTCAGCTCCAGTTGAAAAGGAGCTGTCCATGGTATTCAGTTTCCATCATTTAAAGGTGGATTATAAGGATGGGGAAAAGTGGTCACTTGCAGATTTTGACTTCAGTCAGTTAAAGGAGATCCTAAGCAGCTGGCAATATGGGATGCAAGAAGGAAATGGATGGAATGCCTTGTTCTGGTGCAACCATGACCAGCCGAGGATTGTATCCAGGTTCGGGAATGATCAAGAGTATCATAACGAATCTGCCAAGATGCTGGCAACAGCCATTCATATGCTTAGGGGAACCCCTTATATTTATCAAGGGGAGGAAATAGGGATGACCAACCCGAAATTCAATGATATTGGACAATACCGGGACGTGGAATCGATTAATTATTACAATATTTTAAAAGAGGCAGGCAAGGATGAAAAGGAAATAATCGAAATCCTTCAAGCTAAATCCCGTGATAACTCGAGAACTCCCATGCAGTGGGAAAATGCGGAGCATGCAGGCTTTACAAAAGGGACTCCATGGATTGCAGTGCCTGATCATGCTAAAAACATCAACGCTGAACACGCACTGATGGATCAGGATTCCATTTTTCATCATTACCAAAAACTTATATTCTTACGCAAGAAACATGATATCATTGCATATGGGGACTATCAGGAAATTCTTGGCGACCATGACGCTTTGTTCGCTTATATACGCAGTTATGAAAACGAGAAACTTTTGGTCATCAATAACTTTTATGCAAAAGAAGCGTCCTTCGAAATACCAAATGATATTGACCTATCCGGGTACAACTCAGAGCTTCTGCTCTCAAACTATATCGATTCGAAAGAACTTGCAGGTGATTTTATCCTCCGTCCCTATGAATCGGTTGTCTATTTGTTGAAAAAGGACGAGTAGCAGACTAAGAAAAATATATTGTGGTGATGAAATGAACAGCAAATATCTATCGCTATATGGTGATATCGTTTCAAAAATTGAAGAGGGAACCTTTCCGATAAATTCAAAGCTTCCTTCCGAAAGCAGCTTCATGGAAGAGTATGACATATCCAGGGATACTGTGAGAAAGTCCTTACAGTTGCTTGAACAAAATGGATATATCCATAAAATCAAAGGCAAGGGTTCATTTGTCTTGGATTTCAGCAAATTTAATTTTCCTGTAGCAGGGTTGATTTCCTATAAAGAAATGGTGGAAAAGTTGAATTTGCATTCCAAAACGATCATTCATAAGTTGGAGCTTGAGACCCCCGACTCAAATATGGCCAAGCTTCTAGACTTAACTGATGATGGTAAAGTATGGAAGGTTTTCCGGATTCGGCAAATCAATGGGAAGAAAATCATCCTGGACAAAGACTATTTCAAAAGCGAGTTCGTAAGCAACCTGTCAAAAGAAATTTGTGAGGATTCGATTTATGGATATATCGAAAAGGAACTTGGGCTCCAGATTGGTTTTTCAAATAAGGAAATTACCGTGGAGCCATGCAGTGAAGAAGATAAACAATTATTGGACATTGAAGACTTCGATATGGTGGCAGTTGTGAAAAGTACGGTCCATTTAATCGATGGAAGCTTGTTTCAGTATAGCGAATCCAGGCATAGACCCGATAAATTCAAGTTCACGGACTTTGCACGGAGAACTTGGTGAAGTCTACTGATATGTTTGAATGAGCGGGGAGAGGAGGAGAGTCAAACTCAGTTTGATTCTCCTTCCGCTTGTTTGGAGGTATGGGAAGCATTTAGTAAAACCACTCCGCCAATTATTAATACTAAGCCGCCTAATGTAGTGATACTGAATGGCTCATTCCATAAAAGTACGCCAATCAATGCTGTTAAAGCTGTGCCTATTCCTGACCAAATGGCGTAAGCTAAGCTTAACGGAATTGTTTTAAGACATACAGATAAACTATAGAATGCTATACCAAATCCTATCATAACCCCAAATGTAGCGGATAAATGAGTGAAGCCTTCAGACAGCTTAAGCATGGTCGTACCAAATACTTCGCTTATGATTGAAATTCCTAAAGCTATGTATCCTTTCATATTGTTACCTCCGATTACTAAATTGTTAAGAAGTGCCTTCACTAGAGAGTTTCAATACAACCACTCCGCCAATGATCAGGACTAAACCTAAAAATTTTTTCAGGTTAAAGCTTTCTTTATAAACGATAACTCCCACTAAAGCAGTTAAAGCTGTGCCTATTCCCGACCAAATGGCATAAGCCGTGCCAAGCGGGATGGTTATTAAAGATAACGATAGGCAATAAAAAGCCAAACCCATCCCAATAACCACACCAATGGAAGGGAATAACCTTTTAAACCCGTTTGATACTTTTAACATCGAACTGCCAAACACTTCACTTAGGATGGCAATTGCCAAAAATGCATAAGGATTCAAGATGAACTCCTCCTATATATATATTACTTACTATTTTTCAATCTCTTCCCCCAAGAATCTTAACATCTAAAGGACTCATATTAAACCCATACCACCTATATTCAGTTACATATTTTCTGTCATGGCAGAAAGTTTCCAGTTACGCTCATTATAAGACTGAAAGTGATACAATAAGCCGCCCCCTCCGACCGAAATCCTTGATAATAGTAAGTTAAGGATATCTTCTAATTCATCGGAATTAGGGAAAATAGAAGAAACGCAAAGCATCAAGTCAATCAGAGGTGAGGCGGGGGGAAGTGTATCACTTGATGGAAGTTTTTTATTGGATGCCTTAAAAGCGATAAAAGAAAACGAGGTAAAGCTAAGTTTTGGCGGTCCAATGAGACCTGTCTTAATCGAGCCAAGCGAAAATTCCTCCTATCGTCATCTTATATCACCAGTGAGAACATACTGAGGAACAAAGCCTAAGAAACGAATAACGGGGGAACGGCAACAGCCTATTACTTCAGGTGGAAGATATGGTAACAGTCAATCACCAAGAAAAAGAGATCCAGTAAAATCTGGACCCATTATATTCATAGAGATAGAAAAAAGGTCTTCATTCTTGGTGTAAGGCCGGCACTTGATTTCGAAGGTAAAGGTAGAACCTTTCATCTAGCCAGATACATCCGTCCATCAATTGAATGGAAAAACCAGTCGACAGTCTGAAGAACCTCTGTAAAGACATGGTTTATTTTAAGATATACCTCGATAGAATATATAATATTCATGTGATCCACCAATAGCAAAATACTCACTATTGGTTTGTTAGTAGGGTGTATTTCTCCTATGTCCAGTTAGGAACGCTCCAAGAAGGAAACCTTGACCGCCAATTGTTTTTCCTATAAACGGGGAGGTTTCACTTATTGGCGCAAGAAGTGGAATTGTACATCCAACTGCTAAAAATTCATATACTATGGCAATAATTCTTTTCCTTTTAGATCTTGAGATAGAGAAGGATCTACTGCTAAACGCAAGTAGGGATTAAGCTGAAGTTTTCCCCGGAAGGAGTAGCGCTTCACGTGTTTTTTTCAGTGTCCCCAGTTGATCTAAAGTAATCATTTCAAGTTGATCTCGCTGAATAGAATCATGTATAGAAAGCATACTCATTAATACTTCTATTTTAAAACAAAAATGAATCTAGGAAAAAGTGTTCTATCAAGGTAAGACAAAGTTGATTGGAACGGGTGTTCGAGACTCCTGCTTAGAAAAGCGCGTCTAGGGGAGACCCCACAGGCGAAAGCCGAGGAGGCTCCCCGACCGCCCGCGGAAAGCGAGTGCCCTACGTTCCAATCAACGTCCAAATTGTAAAAGCCATAAAAATAGACAAACTCGATTTTCATCGAGTTTGTCCACAATCTGAAGGGATCTTCTGTATGAAGACCCCTTTTTACTACTTATTCAACTAAAGACCCTTAAATCAAAGCTTAACAAAAGTCTTTGGTTAATCCGGCATGATTATATGGCTCCGTTTTAAGGTATACCCAACTGTGAAAAAATCAACGGAATATCATCCATATTGGCGTTTAAACAATGTTCCCTAGTGCGAAGTAGGTAACCACTTTTAGCGTGTACTAGCACCCTTATTAAAACACGTATTTCGAATGTCCAAAATCAAACCGTGCAGGAAGGAAAGGGTCGCGCTATTAAGTGGTAAAGCTCATGATCCTTATCCCGCTTTCAAGAAGGAAGGATCGTGTTTTATCGTGCTTGAACTCACATATTCAACTATTACATATGCAGGACATTTAGAATACTTTATCCGTAATATTTTTTTCGCTCATAACCGTTTCCGATACCCTTTTCACTTGGCTGACGTTATCCTATGAAAATAGGATTCCTTATAGTAAGTACAATTCATAGATTGCCTTAAGAAAGCCAGCGGCAGACAAGTTTGGCTTTCGGATAAGCCGTAAGCGTTTCATCAGAAGCTCCATCTGCTTTAATAAGATTAGTGTTCCTTCATTTAGGCAAGTTCTCTAAGATCCATAGCCAGCAGCTTGTGGTGGCGAAGCGATTGAAATAAGGACCTGATTTTTTTGCCTTCCTGAACTAACTTTTCAAATAGTGGCTAGGATTGTTTTTGGAATGTGACGTTGCTTGATTGTAATATAGTATAGGCAGGGGGGATAATTATGTATGTAAGTCAATCCAGGGATCATGAAGTAATTGCAAAATTAAATCGAAATGTTCACAATCTGCATGCAAAACTATATCCTAAGTATTTTAAGGAATATAATTATAATGCAATGAAAGAAACTTTTAAAAATTTGGTTGAAAATGATAATTTTGTTTTTCTAGTTTTAAAAGATCATGAAGTGCCAATTGGTTACGCATGGATTGAAATTAAAAACTATCCTGAAAGTGTTTTTAAAAATGAGTATAAATCAGTATATGTGCATCAGCTTAGTATCATTGAAGGTCAAACCCATAAAGGTTACGGTAAAAAACTAATGAATGAGGTCTATGATATTGCTAAAAAGAATGATATAGATTTAATAGAACTGGATTATTGGTTTGAAAACATGGCAGCAAAGGAGTTTTATAAGAAACAAAATTTTAAAAAGTATAGGGAGTTTGCATTCAGACAGTTGTAAATCCTTTGTAACTCAATGAGTTTGAAGGAATTAATAAAAAACCCCGATTCGGGGTTTTTTTAATTAATATCTTAACATTCTCCTCGAATAACTGGGGGGCTGAGGTACTCCACAAACAAAACTTTGTGAATAACACTCTTTTACGATACTTCGGGTATGCGGTATATAGGTGTTGAAGTGTTTATTCACGGTTGTTGTATGTGTCGGGTGAAAAACCGGAATAACAGTGTTAATGACATTGGTTTTAACATATTGCTTGGTCGGGGAGGTTTGAGATGGATTATATTGAGTGGGCATTCTGTGAGGTGGGCAATATTGTGGTCGACATTGACCGCCTTTCGGATGCCCCCAGGGCTTATTATACATGTAAACACCTCCTGGGGTTTTTTTGAAAGTCATTATAGTTTATGAAAATAAATGATAAAGGGACTGGTATAAATGCCTTTATCAAAAATTACGGGCATATCAGATCCTTCAATCATTTTCAAAAAAAATGAATAAACATTAATTTACCGAATTCGGTTAATCGCTTCACAAACAAATGACTTGTGTCTTTTCCGCCAGATATTTTCCTTGCTTTTTTCCAAGCCCCATTCGGGAAATGTAGATAACCGCAATGCGGCAAATAATTGCCAGAAGGGTAGGTTTGTAAAATTCACCTCTGGCATCATGGATTTATATCGATTGGTGAAGTCATTCATCGCTTGCATTCCAAAATGATATAAAATTTCGAGTTGACTATTGGCAAGGTCAGTCAAAGGGTCCCCTAAACCAGAGTCTTCCCAATCAATTATGGAAACTAGTGTATCCTCTTTCCATAATATATTTCCTGGCCAATAATCACCATGAAGAATCACTTCCTTATTCATGGAGGGTAGCGGCATGGAGGATTTCAGCAGATCTCTAATCAAGCTCAAATTTAATGTTTCGTCAAGGATTACCCTATCTTTATTATTTAACATCTCGACATATGTATTTTCCAGTTTAGGCATGAATGATAAAGATAGATTTGCACAATTAACACGATGGACTTTTGCTAGATTGATTGCCAATTGCAAGATATGATCATTAAGATTTGAGGGGGTGAATTCTGATTTACCCTCAATAAACTCGATAAGTATGCATGGCTTGGAAAATATCTCGCAGGATTGCTCAAAGTAATAGGGCATTGGTACAGGCAAACCGGCAGCTTTCAATATCCCTAAGAGCTTGTGTTCAAATGAAGCAATATTTGGATTCCGTTTCAAGTCATTATCACCATGCTGACGAACGATCATTTTTACGATCCGCCCTGACGATTGTAATATTTCCAGTCCTGTCACATTTGCAGAAATTCCGCCCATTAATTCCCATGCGCGAATTAGCTTGTTTCCTTGATCCAACTTTTTAACTAATTGTTCAAACTTATCATATTCATTTATCATACGATCTCTCCTTTTAGAATCCCTACAATGTAAAAAATTCAAAGAATCCATTTAGCAGTTTTTATAAATGAACACAATAGCTTGTTACACACGTAATTAATCTAAACAAAGTGGGGTGTGCTGACATTGAAATTAGAAAAATATAAAGTGGAAACTACGAAAGGGACACTACAATATAATATTAGTGGAAACAGCAAACCAAAAACCGATAAATTTGTGTTAATGTTGACTTTTTTAATATCCCTCAATCTTCTTGTTCCTTAGATTATAGATGGCTTATTCTCCAAAAATTCCAAATGCGAAAGTAAAAAAATAGAGAAAGTCTTTTTCAAAGAATTCCCCACCATTGGGCGAATGACATCATATAATGCCACTTCACCTTTAGGGGGTGTTTTTTTTTTGAGAACGGCAGAATTTCTTTAATCCGATAGTTATGTGTACAAGCATTTGTTAATACGTAACATAAGATTAATAGAGGTGATAGAAATGGTGAAAGTATTTATTGATCCCGGCCATGGCGGTACGGATTCAGGATCGGTCGGAAATGGATTGAGAGAAAAGGATTTAACTTTAAACATTGCAACCCGAATTAAAGACATCTTATTGATAGAATATAATAACGTTTCTGTGAAAATAAGCAGGACCCAAGATACCTTCCCCACCTTAAACGATCGTACGAATGCAGCGAACGCGTGGGGAGCTGACTTTTTTCTCTCCATCCACATTAATGCAGGCGGCGGAACCGGGTACGAGGATTACATTTATACGTCTACTAACCAGATAACGAAAGAGTATCAAGATCATATTCATTCAGAGGTCATGAAGCTTATCAACATCCAGGACAGAGGACAAAAAACAGGAGATTTACATGTACTCCGTGAAACGGACATGCCTGCACTCCTGACTGAAAATGGATTTATCGATAATGTAAATGACGCAGCAAAGTTGAAAACGTCATCCTTTATCGAATCACTGGCTCGCGGACATGTAAACGGTTTAGTTAAATGCTTCAATCTAACTAAGAAAAGTACAGCTGTATACCACACTGTCGTTAGTGGGGATACAGTATATTCCTTAAGCAATTCTTATGGCAGTACGGTTCAGCAAATTAAAGATTGGAACGGTCTTGACAGTCAGTACACCATTACGGTTAACCAGAAACTGCGGGTGAAATGAATAATTAATAATTATTTATACCTTCCAGAAGCACACCACACAGTAAGCTCTTCTCAAAAAGAGAGGGGCCTTTTTGATTCAGGAATATACATGTAATGAAAAACTCTACATTCTGCCGTCCTGATTCGGTCCTTCCGTATGTAAGGTATGCCTTTTTTTTATGGGCTGACACAAATTTAAATGGATTTTATGTAAAGACAAATAAAAAGACAATACTAAAAAGCACAAACCATGATGGCTTGTACCTAAAATGCAGCAGCAATTAAGTTGATAAACTGAAAGAATTGAATCTATGTATGGCTGCTCATTATTCATTTATTTTACTTTCTTCCCGTAATAAACCCTCGAGTTGGATATTAGTCGTATATTTTAATGGCTTGAACCACTTTTCCTAAAATACGGACTCTATCATTTTTTATGTTATAGGTTTTTTCTTCATAAAAAGGATCCGTGCTGCAGGGAGTGAGTATGATGTTTTCTTCATTGATTCTCACTTTTTTGACCGTAGCATCGTGTCCATTTACCAAGACCACTCCAATTTTCCCGTTATCAAGGTAGGTTGTTTTTTCAACGAGAATCAATGATCCGTCTCTGAATTCTTTATTCATGCTATTGCCATTCACTCTAAGGAAAAAATATTCTTTATCCGATTTAAGCATCGAATTTAATGCCGGCATATACGCTTCTATATATTCGTTGGTGAAATTAGGCTCTCCAGCGGGGATATTTCCGTAGACACCAATTAATCTTACATTTTTTTCATTTAGGAATTCCATTCCAGGATTATTTCTAACGATAGGCGCTCCTTCAATGAGGTGGGATAGCGGTATTTCAAAACAAGTGGACATCATGCTCAATTTATCCATTAAAGGTTTATTCCGTCCGGATTCCCAAGCTGATACTGCCGTAGGAGCTACTTTTAATACTTTTGCCAAATCTTCTTGTGTCATTTTTCTTTCTTTTCTTAACATTTTAATCCGTTCACCAATGTGCATATTTCTTCACCTCTTACTTGAATATACACTATGAGTGAAAGTGAGTAAACGAAAAGTGCGTGAATTTTGCGAAAAAATGTTGGTAACTATACTTCAAGTGTGATATTATTTTTTTAGATAGGGGGTGACAAGATATGACAAGCGTTAAGTTCACACTTAAACAAGCCAGGAAGTATAAAGGATTAACTCAAGATGAAATGGCTAAAGTGCTGAAGATGGCCAAGAGGACTTACATTGACTATGAGCAATATAAGATTCCTTTGCGAATCGATAAGGCTTATTTATTTGCTGAATGTGTAGGATTCTCGATTGACGATATCATTTTTTTTGACCCTGACCTACACTTTAAATGTAGTTAAAACTTCAATTGAACCAGCATTTCCTCAACAGAGTGGCCATTTGAATCCATACAATCCTGACTTCCATAGGACAAGATTCAAGTAACGATGGAAAGGGGGAACAAAGAGGAAAGGGAAAATAATTCTTTTGAAGTTGCATAGGAGCTGCTGACATTAGAACATTTGTAAAATACGTGTATGGAGTTAAAGGTGTACAAATCCAATCTTCTTGTGCAAATATACGATTGTTACTGAGATTCCAATAATGACAGCCAATTGCCGTTAAAGAAAATTATTTACTTAATGTTTAGGGCGGACTTCTGAACACCATGAATAGGAGCAAATGGACAATGGCAAATTCGAAGGAAAAGTTAATCTGGATGAACAAGCCCTTATCCTATGCAGGATAAGGGCTTGTTCTCTATTTTCGTGAATTGGCAGCATTCCGTTTTCTCCAAAGCACGTCTTCATAAAATGAAAAAGACACATACATAAATGAATGGAAGTCAAATCTTCATACTTTTTCTCTATTATAAATGAAACTTCTTCTAGTTTTTTTCTCCCATCTTTATGAAGATAGCAGGTAATGGTATGCAAAAGTACAATTATATACTAATGAAGGCTATGGAAGCTGGGCATTTGTAATTGGATGAGTTCAAAAAAATTCCAGATGATATTGGAGGAGATAACCCTTGAAAAGGAATGTAATCAATTATGTCGTTTTTCTTGTGCTCATTCTAACCATATTATTTATGGCAAAGCCAGACATTTCCTCAGCAGGAAAATTGAAACCGCCCTCCGAAACTTTCAGTCCAGGGGATTGGTTTCTTGGAAGTATTCCTCCCAATCTTGATACAAACAAACCACCGATCGTGTTTGTTCAAGGGAAAAACGGCAGTTCAACCAGCTGGTATGGCGAAACGGATTATCATGGTGTCAATGATATGTATACCAAAGCGTATGAAGCTGGCTACCAAACGGTTTTTGTTCAGCTTCATGATTCAGCTGGAAATGGGTCAGTGAGCCAATATGCCAATGGAAGGCTTTTAGCTCAAATGCTTTCAGAAATCAGTAACCATTTCGGGGGCAAAAAAGTAAATATTATAGCGCACAGCAAAGGGGGCCCAGACACCCAAGCGGCTCTAGTCCACTATGGAGCACATCAATATGTTGGAAGGGTGATCACTTTAGCCTCCCCACATCATGGTTCTCACTTAGCTGATTTGGCTTATAGCTGGTATGCGGGCTGGCTTGGTTCCTTATTAGGTCAAAAAGATGAGGGAACTTATTCTTTACAAGTTGGTAAAATGGCTGAATTTCGTTCTGTCACGGATAACCATATCAACTCTCGTAAAAACTTGTATTTCACTGTGGCAGGTATGAACAGAGGCCCGGTACTATCAGCCTTATCAATGGGGGGACAATATTTATCATCATATGGGGAAAATGATGGACTAGTGAATGTATGGAGTACAAAAATACCCTATGCAACACATTTATTTACGGATCCCAACTTTGATCACGACAATATTCGAGTTGGCTCAGCTGTATTTTCAAGAATTGAACCCTATTTAAAAAGCACATCCACCGCTGGGATTCCTGCATATCATGTCAATTATAAAGAACGAGTTGAAGATGATGTCATTACAACAGCACTCGCTCAAACCGTTCTGGGTGATGTCCTGAAACAAAATGCCTGGGTCGAACAAAGCTTCCATGTAAATGAAGCTGCCCCAGGTAATATAAGCATATATACAGCCTCAAATGATGTCGAGGTTGAATTGATTTCTCCATCCAATAAAAAGTATTCACCTTCCTTAAAGGTTCATTCAGCCAAAAATGAAACTTCCTTTTTTAATGGTGCAACCATCCAATCATTCTACAGAAATAACCTTGAAATTGGTGACTGGAAAGTACGAATGAAGACTAAATCGCCAAAAGACGCCTTCCTGTTCACAGCACAATTTAACGAAAAGAATCCCATTACATTAAGTATGGCCGGTAAAGTTAAGCAAAAAGATGCAAAATTTTTAATAAAGAATCCAATGAATGATAAAAAAAGACCAATCAGTACAACATTTTTGGTTCATCTGATAGATGAAACCGGTAATGAAATTAGTGAAAAAAACTCAATTAAGGCAATGGATACTGAAAATTTTACTGGCACCCTTCCAGAAGTACCTAAGTCAGGTGTTTATAATGTAACAATAGATGTTAAGGAAAAAAATGGGGATGGTACTGAAAGAACCCGGACGCTGATTCGTTCGGTCTATATTGAGAAATAACGAAATGCCTTCTCTTAGTTGAGGAGGCATTATTTTGATGGTACGGGTAAATAGGGAGATGGTAATTCAGCCAATGGAAACAGCCAGGTCGTAATTACTTATTGAAGTATTAATTCAACGGGTCTCTGATGGATATGGTTGGAAGTTTGTTATCGGGGCAAAATAAATATATGTATTTTTTTCCCTGCACCTGCAAATGGTTGTCAACAAGTGCATATTCAACAGTGGAATGACTTGGTCGATCTAAACCTTATTAAAGTGGGGATTTTAAATCCTCTCTTTTTTATTTCAATGAGCTTTTTCCAAAGTATAATATTACGAGAAAGGCGATAGTAACTTTCATCCCTTATAAAGGATGTTTAAATTCGCATGAAACTAGATTCTATTAAAAAATATTTCAATATCTACTCTTCTATATGCATATTGAGAGAATTCTGGACATAAATTAAACAATCAAAAAAAGCGCGGGAAGCGCTTTTAGTGTATTTGCCTATATAAGCCTATTACTTTTCCAAGTATCGAAACATCTCGTAAAATAATTGGTTCCATATTTGAGTTCTCAGGCTGAAGCCTTATGTAATCCGGTTCCTTAAAGAATCGTTTTACAGTGGCTTCATCATCTTCCGTCATCGCCACGACGATATCTCCATTATTGGCACTGCTTTGTTGTTTCACGATGACATAATCTCCATCATGAATTCCTGCTTCTATCATACTTTCACCCATGATTTCCAGCATGAATACATGGTCATCATGTGGAACCATGCTTTCGGGAAGCGGAAAGTATTCTTCAATGTTCTCAATGGCCGTTATCGGCATGCCCGCTGTTACTTTTCCAAGTAACGGCACGTTCACGACATTGACTTTGGGAATATTGTTCGCTTCCTCCAAATTCATTATTTCAATGGCCCTTGGCTTGGTTGGGTCACGTCTAATAAGGCCTTTACTTTCCAGGCGGGATAAATGTCCGTGTACTGTTGAACTTGATGCAAGTCCCACTGCTTCGCCAATCTCCCGTACGGAAGGCGGATACCCTTTTTGGCGGACCTCTTCTTTAATGAAATCAAGAATATCTTGCTGCCTTTTTGATAGTTTTGTCATTTGTGCACCTCTTCCCCAATGTTCTTTGCTACATTATAGCATGGCCCCCATCTCTATACAAACATAAGTTCGAATTTGTTGTTGACTGAAACAAACGTTCGTATTATAATTTGATCATAACATACGAACGAACATTCGCTTTGGAGGGATTATTATGAAAAAATTATACAAAAATTATATTTATACGATTCTATTAGCGGGATCAGTATTCATCTTTTCAATTTTATTCTCTTGTACATTGAACAATGATCAAAAAAAGGATTTCCTTTCTATAGAAGTAGGCGAGGGTGACACCCTATGGGGAATTGCCGAAGAATATGAAGAATCAAATTTGACAAAAAAAGAATTCATTGGTTGGATAGAAGAGAATAATGGAGTCAGTGCGGATTCGATAAAGCCTGGACAAGTCATTGTCATACCGGTTAAAGGGGAAGAACTTGTCCAGAATTTGGCCAGTGAGCAGTAAGTAGTAAAGGTAGGGTATTATGAAGGCGGTAATCTATTGTAGGGTCAGCACCGAAAAAGAGTCACAGGAAACATCATTGGCAAGGCAGGAAGATGAATTAGTCAAATTGGCTGAAAAGATGGATGTGGAAGTTGTCTCCATTATAAAAGAACAGGCAAGTGGTTATGAGTTGAATCGGGATGGCATTTTTGACATGCTCGAACTATTTAAAACCAAAGAAGCTGAAGTGCTTTTAATCCAGGATGAAACAAGACTGGGAAGAGGGAATGCCAAAATAGCCCTTTTCCATGTCATCCTTAAAGAAGATGTGAAAATTTATACTCTCTCACACGATGGAGAGCTGGAGTTATCGGATTCGGATGCCATGGTCATTCAGATAGTGGGCATTGTAGAAGAATATCAAAGGAAACTACATAATCTTAAAATAAAGCGCGGAATGATGAGAGCCGTTGAAAAAGGGTACCGTCCTCAAAAAAATCTTCAGAATCAAAGGAATTCCACTGGAAGGGATCGTATGGAGATTCCTATTGAAGAAATTATTAAACTGCGTGCCAATGGGTTAACATTCTCGGAAATCGCAGCCACATTAAGGGGCTTTGGATACAATGTATCTAAGGCTACTGTGAACAGGCGTTTTCTCGAACATCAAATGAATACAAAGGAAAGTAAATCATAGAACTTGTAATTTCGCTTTTTTTTTAATACCATGACAATATCCGCAGATTATGAAGGAGCGAAATTATGTTATCAAAAGAAAAAATAGCCCGTATAAATGAACTTTCTAAAAAGGCAAAGGGTGAAGGCTTGACGGAAGTTGAAGCGAAAGAGCAAACCCAATTGAGAAGTGAGTATTTGGAAACATTCAGAAAATCCATGTCCGACACGTTGGAGCATGTGAAAGTCGTGGATCCAGAGGGTAATGACGTCACTCCTCAAAAGATAAAAAATATAAAAGAAAAACGAAATTTACATTAATGCTTGGATTCTTCTGATGGAATATTCCATTTGAGGATTCTTTGGCATTTTGGAGTAAAAAGAGAGTGCATTCATGTATGTATTCTCCTATTTAGTTTAATCTAAATAGGTGACTTCTTATTCCTAGAAAATTGTAATATTGGGGCATTAAATAGTGATTTTAGTTGTGATATTATGCTTGTCACTATAATATAAAGAGGTACATTACAGGAAGGGATGTTTTTACAATATGTTAGATAAATTAGATGCACTTTCTATCAATACGATTCGTACATTATCAATTGATGCAATTGAAAAGGCTAATTCCGGCCATCCAGGTATGCCAATGGGGGCTGCGCCAATGGCGTATAAACTATGGACCGAATATATGAACCATAACCCGAAAAATCCAGATTGGTTTAATAGAGATCGCTTTGTTCTTTCAGCTGGACATGGTTCTATGCTGTTATACAGCCTTCTTCATTTATCAGGCTATGGCTTATCTATCGATGATTTGAAAAGCTTCCGTCAATGGGGCAGTAAAACTCCAGGACATCCTGAATTCGGACATACGGCTGGTGTGGATGCAACTACCGGGCCGCTTGGACAAGGTATCGCAATGGCAGTCGGAATGGCAATGGCAGAACGTCACTTGGCAGAAAGCTATAACCGCGATTCTTATAATGTGGTCGATCATTATACATATAGCATTTGTGGGGATGGAGATTTAATGGAAGGTGTTTCTGCAGAAGCCGCTTCATTAGCTGGACATCTACAACTGGGAAGACTTGTTGTTTTATATGATTCTAATGATATTTCCCTTGACGGCGACTTAAGTCAATCATTTAGTGAAAGCGTAGCAGACCGGTTCAAATCTTATGGATGGCAATATATCCGCGTTGAGGATGGCAATGATCTTCAGGAAATTGCTAAAGCGATTGAAGAAGCGAAAACCGACGAAGCACGCCCAACATTAATCGAAGTGAAAACGGTTATCGGTTACGGTTCACCAAATCGTTCAGGTAAATCTGCCGTTCACGGCGCTCCGCTTGGTGCAGATGAGCTTAAATTGACAAAAGAAGCATACAAATGGACATTCGAAAAGGACTTCCATGTACCTGAAGAAGTGTATTCACACTTCAATGAAGCTGTTGTTGATGCAGGAGCTCAAAAAGAAGAAGCTTGGAATGAATTATTTAAAAATTACAAAGAAGCACATCCTGAGTTAGCACAGCAATTAGAGCTTGCAATTAAAGGTGAACTGCCTGCTGAATGGGATCAGGAAATTCCAGTCTATGAAGAAGGTAAGACATTAGCTTCCCGTGCTTCAAGTGGGGAAGTACTGAATGCGATCGCCAAAAAGGTCCCTAGCTTCATTGGGGGTTCTGCGGATTTAGCCGGGTCTAATAATACTGCCATCAAAGGTGAGACAGATCTATTACCTGGTAATTACAGTGGCCGTAATATATGGTTCGGTGTACGTGAATTCGCTATGGGTGCGGCTTTAAATGGAATGGCACTTCATGGTGGCTTAAAAGTATATGGAGGAACATTCTTCGTATTCTCTGATTATCTACGTCCTGCCATAAGAATGGCAGCGCTGATGGGACTGCCTGTTAATTATGTGTTCACCCATGACAGCATTGCTGTAGGGGAAGACGGACCGACTCATGAGCCAATCGAACAATTAGCATCATTGCGTGCAATGCCTAACCTAGGGGTAATCCGTCCAGCTGATGGCAATGAAACGGCAGCAGCCTGGAAAGTGGCTATGGAGTCTACAAATAAACCAACTGCTCTTGTACTGACTCGTCAAGGATTGCCAACAATAAAAGGCACTTCCGAAACTGCGTATGAAGGTGTTTCAAAAGGTGCTTACATCATCTCTGCTTCTAAGAAAGAAGTAGCCGATGCATTACTTCTTGCGACTGGTTCCGAAGTGAACTTGGCTGTGAAAGCACAGGAAGCTTTAGCGAACGAAGGAATTGATGTTGCGGTAATCAGCATGCCATCATGGGACCGATTTGAAACTCAATCAAAAGAATATAAACAAAGCGTAATCAATCCGGCAGTGAAAAAACGTTTAGCTATCGAAGTGGCTTCACCGTTTGGCTGGGATCGTTATGCAGGTGATGAGGGTGAAATATTGGCCATCAATCATTTTGGAGCTTCTGCACCAGGCGGTAAAATCATGGAGGAATTCGGTTTCACTGTAGAAAATGTAGTTGCTCTTGTTAAAGAAATGCTTAAATAACAATAATGCGGAACTGACACCAACTAGATTGGTGTCAGTTTTTTTATCAAAAGAGTCCTATTATATATTGAATGTGCTTCTATACTAAAGGAAATCTTCCATTCGACAAAAAAAGAAGAAAATTTCTCCAGCAAACAACATATCTTTTTTGTTTGTCAATATATAATGAGAATAAATAAATTTCGTTTAAATGTGTCAGTTAAAGGGGAAAGTCATCAATAGTGGAAAATAGTGGACAGGGTGCTGGTGGTTAGATGTTTCGTACCAAAATAGGAAAGCTAGGAGGCATTGGCTGATGAGAACCTATCAAATTTATTTAATCGAAGATGAATTTGCCCATCATTATTATGGAAGAGAAAAGCTATTTTTCAATTTGTTTTTGGAATATATTCAAGCAAGGGGCAGACTAAAGAGTATTTTGCAAAAACAAATCGAATATGTCACCAAAAAAGTCCCGATTATCCAGTTGCAGTTAGCTATTGAACAACGTTTGCAAAAAAAGATGAATTATTGGACTCAAAATGGAAAATACTATTTAGAAAAAACAAACGGATCAAGTAAAGCCGTTTTAATCATTCAGAATGATTCCATTACTCTTGAAGCTGAAGGAGACTATGAAGCGGAAACGGCTTTCTTTGAAAGTATTCGAAAATATGAAGCGAGTTTTCTGGCCATTGATTTTGAACATGAAAAATACGGTTGGTTAAAACCGATAAAAGAAAGAAAATTTGTCTAAATGGGGGACTTTTCGGTAGCGGGTATTGTATAATAACCTTTGGTCTAGTACACTGATGTTAGACAACATGAAGGAGGAAATAGTATGTGGGTTTACATTCTAGTTGGCGTACTGGCATTGATTGCTGGAGTAGTGCTGGGATTTTTCATCGCTCGTAAATACATGATGGATTACTTAAAGAAAAATCCGCCAATTAACGAACAAATGTTGAAAATGATGATGATGCAAATGGGTATGAAACCATCCCAAAAGAAAATTAATCAAATGATGAGCGCCATGAATAAACAACAAACAAAATAAGATAGCATGAAACCTTGATATATCAATGTTCTTGGAAGATTGGATGCAAAATTTTATATAATATCGAAATGGATTTAGTCTAATCCTTCTACCGATTTTATATAAAATTTTGGTTTATCTTTCATTTTTGTTTCTTAAGCCACTTTTTCTGAATGAATGATTCAGAAAAGGTGGTTTTTGTTTTGGAATGGTAATGTAAGTCCTCCATCTATGTGAGGCTTTTTTATTTGGAAAGTAAATTCGCCAAAAAATTATACTTGTCCACACTTTCTATCAAAAGATGCATATATAGTATTAAGGAGGGTGGTTATAATGATAAATGATTTTGTGAAAAAATGTAAGGTGTGTTTTCCTATGTGTGAGCTTAAATTTGAACACAAATGTAAATTTAAAGACAATAAATGGGAATCAAAATTCAAATTGAAATCTAAATGTAAAAAATAATAAAACTTTTCTATTAATCTTTTTATTTAAGCGCTAAACCATTAATGAGTTAGTGATTATAAAAATTGATTAAAGTAATCATCCGAGTAATCGGGTGTTTTTTATTTGAATGTTTGTAAATAGAAAAACCATTCATGAAGAAAGAATGGATTCGTTGTCAATTTAGTGTATCTATAATTAAGGGATAAATATTACCACCAAGTCTTACTTTAAGGCTCATTAACTTGGGCAATATTAAAAGGGTAAAGTGGGGATTTCACTGCAATACTAAATTGATCAAATATAATGGAGGAAGCTGTTGAGGTTTTTGAGTTGACTTTATCAACTGTAAATATTAATATTACAGTAATCTCCTTGAGGAGGATACGTAAAGTGAATAGTGATTTTACAATAGCTGTGCATAGTTTGGTCTATTTAGCTTATCTACCAGATCATATGGCAAGCAGTGAGTCCATCGCAGAAAACGTTTGTACAAACTCGGCTAGGATTCGGAAAATGATGAGCAGCTTAAGAAAAAAAGGATTTGTTAAGACTAAAGAAGGTGTGGGCGGAGGCTATATTCTAGACTGTAACCCTGAAGAGGTAAGTTTGGCGGATATTTATATAGCGGTCTCACATGGAACCCTGAAACCAAAGTGGTGTACAGGCGATCCGGAGAAAAAATGTGTCATATCTTCAAATACCCAGGTAGTCATGGATCAAATATTTGATGAAGCTGAATTATATTTTGAAAAATATTTAGAAGATATAACTCTCAGCACATTTTTGGAAAAAATTAAACAATGTCCGTGATATTGATTTAGTTTTTTCTTTGCACAAAATGTATATTTTATTAATACAGTTAATAACTATAGTTTTAATATTAAATGAACATAAAAGGGGTGCTAAGGAAATGGTTGAAAACAATCTGTTCAAAAATGGGGATTGGGTACAGGGAAAATCAAGAGATGGGGAACTTATCCATGGTTTCGTTGAAAACGTAAGCGATAATCGAGAAATCGTTAAAGTGAATGTAGTTGAAAGTGACAATGAAAAAGCGGTTGGGAAATCGATTTGGATTCCGAGTAAATGGACTGAAAAACTGCCGGATCTAGAAGTCAGTAACGAAGCTCATCTTTTGGCCTTAATTGATTTGGCTTTACTTTCTAAAGATGAAACATGGTTTATGGAGTTATCCGGTAAATTGGAATCCATCAAAATCCACCCGAAAATAACTGCCCGGAAATCAGAGGTTCAAATCCCGGGAAATAGAATCGCAAAACTCGATTTTAAATAGTGTGAGTAAAGATCAGTAATATTTCGGATAATACAAGGAGGAAATGATCATGACAATAGAACATGTTACAGATGATAATTTTGCTAGTGAAATCAAGGAAGGCTTAGTATTGGTTGACTTTTGGGCCCCATGGTGCGGTCCGTGTAAAATGATTGCCCCAGTTCTTAATGAAATAGATGAGGAAATGGGTAATCAGGTTAAGATCGTTAAACTTAATGTGGATGAAAATTCAGATACGACGAGCGAATATGGAGTGATGGGAATTCCAGCTCTTATTCTATTCAAAGATGGAGAAAAGGTAGATCAAGCTATTGGCTTCCAGCCAAAAGAAGCCATTTCGGCATTAATCGCAAAGTATGCATGATTATAATCATAATACGCGGATGATATTTAATTAAGGACTTATACCAACCAACAGGGTGGGTAACTAAATGGAGGATTGCTAAATGAATTCTAAATATACACCATTATTTGAATCGTTCAATTTAGGAAAGAAATTAGAAGTGAAAAATCGATTGGTGATGGCACCTATGACAAATTTCTCTTCTAATCCTGACGGGACTGTAACCGACGCCGAAGTCAACTATTATGAACGTCGGTCAAGCGGGGTCGGCATGGTTATAACGGCATGTACTTACGTGACAGCTAATGGCAAAGGTTTTCACGGGGAATTTGGCGGAGATCAGGATGAATTGATACCTAGTCTAAGTCGTTTGGCATCAGCGATTAAAGCGAAAGGGGCAAAGGCAATTCTCCAAATCTTTCATGGCGGCCGAGAGGTTCCACCCGAATTGGTAAATGGTGATGTTGTCAGTGCAAGTAACATCCCATCGGAAGGTGAAGGGAAAGCAGTTCCACGTCCACTATCTGAAAAGGAAATAGCATCGATCATTCTCGACTTTGGTGAAACCACCAGACGTGCCATTGAAGCGGGATTTGACGGTGTCGAGATTCACGGTGCAAATGGTTACTTGCTACAGCAATTCTTTTCGCCGCATTCGAACCGTCGTGAAGACAAGTGGGGCGGTTCTCTTGAAAAGCGCCTGACTTTTCCATTAGCGGTTGTGGATGAAGTGAAAAAGGCGGTTGCCAACCATGCCAAGGATCCGTTCATCGTAGGTTACCGTTTTTCACCGGAAGAACCGGAAACACCAGGAATCACAATGGATGATACACTTGCATTAATTGATGGGCTTGTAACAAAGGATCTGGATTATCTTCATGTTTCATTAATGGATTTCTGGTCGAAAGCAAGACGGGGAACCGACGTTGACCGACCTCGGATAGAGATCATTAAAGAACGTATCGGAGATCAAGTTCCATTAATTGGTGTTGGTTCCATCTATACAGCAGATGATGCGATCAAAGCACTGCAATCGGGGGTTCCGTTAATTGCATTAGGGCGTGAAATCATAATTGATCCTGAATGGGTACAAAAAGTGGAACAAGGCAGAGAAGCTGAAATCGTGACCAAAATAAACAAAGAAAATCAGCAGCAGCTTGATATTCCAGACCCATTATGGCAAGCGATCATCCACTCTCCAGGATGGTTTCCGGGGATTGAATAAAAGTTCGTAAAAGTACTGTTTGGTTATATAACCCGGTTAAGAAACACATAAAAAAGTGTTCTTATCCGGGTTTTTATGTATGGAAAAGTCATTTATATGAATGAGAATCTAAATAGTGATTTTAAATTGAGTCCGAATGAATAACTGAGCATTCTATTTCTAAGCTGATTCGGAAATAAAACAGGGGAAAGTTTAGAGTTTTTATTGACTAGCAATTAAGCCTCGACCGGCAGATACATTCGGAAATTTTGGGCTTTCTTTACGGAACGCGTGGAAAAGGTAGGAAGGACGCTAGTTAACACCAGAAGAGCAACCATTAATTAATGGTTGCTCTTCTGGTGTTACCTTCTTTTTAACAGAATAGCTAATATTAAAGATATTTGCAGAGAAATGATAAGTAAAAGAGACAACATATAATCACTATCTAAAGATGCATCATAGCTAAAGATAAAAAATAAAATTACTGATATGACTAGAATGAAAATGAAATTAATAATAATTTGCCTCATGGTGCCCCCAATCTAACAACAGATCAATAAGACAGCGTTATGCATATGACCTTGTATCTGTAGTATTATTTGGTGTAATTGATAAACCGGCCGGATAAACTGACACAGAAGGCGTACCAGAAATTTTTTTATGACCATACGTTATTTTTATGTTTATTTTACCATTTTTTGATGTAGGAACATATACGTATTGTCCGATATAGCCTTTATGCTTGGTTTTACTAGTAGAAGCCCTTATATCATATGAACCAGCCACACCAGCACTTGGTTCCCAATTACTTGGAGAATACTTGATTGCATAATCAATCCAACGTCCATTTCCTTGTTGATCTTGAGAATATCTTTGCTGGTGTTGTTTTACTTTCCCTCCACTTGTTGGTAGATATAGTCCTGAACCTGAAGGGAAACCAATTGACATTTTATCCACTAAAGTAAATGAAGGTGTTTTTAGCCATTGAAAGTTACCATATATATAAAATTTATCTTCTTTTGAACGATCACTTTTTACTTTATATACAGTTCCCCCCATTTTTAAAGTTGTTGCAGCAATTGATGCAAAAGTGCTGATTTGCCCTGGTTTAGTAACTTCTGGATCATATATGAACATAAATTCCGATCCAGAATCTATAACTTTAGCCTCCTCTTCAATTAATCGTCTTGAAACTTCAACAGGCAAATCCTCGGATTCTTCTTGAGTATTACCGACTTCATTTACAAGATAATTCAACTCTTCTGGTGTCAGCCTTTCTTTGCTAACGCTTGTACCATTTTCCTCGGCAAATCCTGTTGCAGAAAGACTAAAAGAAAATAAAAATACTGTCACAAAAGATAAAAGCCTCATTTATTTTTCCCCCTTTTTCTTTTTATGATGGATTTTCCTTTTTTCAAGCTTTAAAAATATAAATCAAAAAAACATGAGGTTATGATCATTCTCGTTATTACTGTACTCTATTATTTTTGAAAATGAGTTTTAGTTTTTAGACATGATATTTCAAATTAGGAACTATTGTTTTCAATCCAAGATTTTTTTTTTTTTAGGAACATAAAGAATAGGATTCGATGGTACTCTATAATTTAATGGCATTATTCCAACTCCTTTGTGAAAATTACTGTACAAGAGTGATGCTTAGGTAGTTTGCATTTTAATATTGAAACCATCTAATTTAAATATGGGACAACCAGCTATACTCGAAGAAACTTTCACTCAGTTATAAGCTTTGATAACCACTAGAAAAATCTCTGAATAATGGGGAAAAAGTAAAAACACGGAGTGGTTATAGCCAACTCCGTGTTTTTCATAATATAGGGATTATAAAACCCAAGCTTCCTTAAAATAGAAAGGAATCAAGAGAGTATGGGCCAGCTCCGGTTAGCGCAACGCCAATCGCCACTGCAAGAATGGCAAGATTATATTCATAACCGTTTTGAGTTGCCCAGTAGCCATTTGCTCCATGGACTTTAACGATTGCAACGAGCATTGTAAGTGCAATTAATATACCTGCAAAGGGTGTAAGGAGACCTAAAGCAAATAACGCTCCGCCTATAAGTTCAGATAGACCGGCAAATAGGGCCATGGTAATTCCTGGCTTCATCCCAATTGAATCAAACCAGCCTCCTGTACCTTTCAAGCCGTGACCGCCAAACCACCCAAATAATTTTTGAGCTCCATGTCCAACAAACGATAACCCTATTACTAAGCGTATAACTAATAAACCAATACCAATCATTTATGATTCCTCCTAGAGTTTATTTTGAATTTAGATATCTTTAATTCGAGATTTATGTTTAAAAAAATACAGTGATATTATCTCGAGTTAATTTATCTTTAATTAAAGATAATATTTTTTGGCCGATTTGTCAAACACAATTTTTATCATTTAAATTGCTTTAGAAAAAGGAACGAGGATAGGTGAGGTTTCCAGATTGAATTTGAAAATAAATATATTTAGGTAGAAAAAACCATTCCTTTTATTTGTAAGGGATATCTCTTAAACGAATGCCTCCTGCTACATACATCTTACATATGAATTTCACACTGTTACTCGTGAATTTAGCTGATTTACTCATAAATTTAGCTGTTTCCCTCATGAATTTTGCGTTTATCGCAGATTTAGCTGTTGCCCTCGTAAATATTGCGTTTACTCGTGAATTTACACGATTTACTCGTAAATTCGCTCTATTTACTCGTGAGTTTAGCTGATTTACTCGTGAATTCCGCGCATTTACTCGTGATCATTATATATGGAAATCAATTGAGGCCGCCGACTTGGAAATACCAGTTAAGGAATTGATTAAGAACCGGCCGCCATTACTTAAGGTGTTTAGATAATCGAAAATACTAATATGTGGTGTGTAGGGTGCTGCAACGAGGATTAAATAACGTACACAACCGGGTGTCACATTGGGTTAGGAAGTGGTCCGGACGGTTCTTCCGTCTTTGCTGGATCTCCTGCTGTTCTAGTTGTGACAACCTATCCCCGACATCCCGATGCAAAATGATTCTTATGCATTATTTTAAATGGAAAAACAGGCAATGCCCATGGCGGTTGCCTGTTTTCTTATATTGCAAAGGTCATGCCTAAGTATCCTAATTGAGAAAGAAGGTAAAAAGGGGAGATTGACAGCAAAATAAATCATATAATAACTTATGTGGTTATCAATGGGAGATGTACTGGATTAAAAATTTGTACCGGTTTTATAAAAAAGTTCATTATATTTATTTAGTAACTGATCAAGTTGCTGGCTATATTCAACGGCAACATGAGAGTTTAAACCATCTTTAGCGACAATTTTGATAAGTTCATTTCTCTTTATTTCAATCTGTTCGAGAAATTCATTCTTTTTAGCCATTATATTTCCTTTCTGGCCCCAACATTTATTTCAAGGTACCCTTAATTTATGTGTTCGTTGTAAAATTTGTATGAATATAACAATTATATCGGCTTGGACTAATGAATTCAAATAAGTTAACTTAGCCTGTCGCCCATCCAGTTATAAGCTATTGGTTGTCATGAAATATTCACAGTTCCATAAATGTATTTTTTTATCTTATTTGTTACAATGTTTATAGGTTGACATACATAGGAGTGAGCTTATTTGAATGATATTAATATGTTTTTAGCTTTTGGGGCGGGATTCCTGAGTTTTATTTCGCCTTGCTGCTTACCGCTATATCCGGCCTTTTTATCTTATATCACTGGTATGAGTGTAGGTGAAATTAAATCCGAGAACGCCATGCTCCAAAGAAGAAGCATGCTGCATACTTTATTCTTCCTTCTTGGGTTTTCCCTGGTTTTTATTGCAATTGGTTTTAGCACTTCATACTTAGGTTCTTTTTTCTCGGATTACAAAGAATTAATTCGTCAGATTGGTGCTATCCTGATTATCATTTTTGGTTTATTCATTGTAGGAATCTTTCAGCCGAAATCTTTGATGAAAGACAGTCGTTTTGAATTCAAGAATCGACCTAGCGGATATATAGGTTCCATTCTTATCGGACTGGCCTTCGCCGCTGGATGGACTCCTTGTGCAGGTCCGCTGTTAGGTTCTGTCATTTCATTGGGTGCAACGAATCCAAGTGCTGCCATGAGCTATATGACTGCCTATATTTTAGGATTTGCCATCCCGTTCTTCATATTATCCTTCTTTGTCGGAAAGTTGAAATGGATCAAAAAGTACAGCCAATACATCATGAAGATTGGCGGATATTTAATGATTATAATGGGTGTGGTTTTATTTTTTGATTGGATGACCAAAATAATTGCAGTCCTGTCTAGACTATTCGGTGGCTTTACAGGTTTTTAGTCCATAATAAGTTAATTTTTCAATATTATTCTAATTGAGGCCAGCTATTAGGTCTTATGGTGCCATTTCGTTGATTTTGGGTATAAGATCAGTCACTAAGTGGTTGATGAAGGCGGGATTGGGCGGTAAGCATTGAATATTATATAGAAATTAAATCCTGATCTAAGAAATTAAGAAGGAACTTCAGGCAGCGATGTTCATAATGCAAAAATGGTTGACGAAGTCTATAGAAGCCGGGACCAAGGTTTTATCGACAAGCCTTTTGTCGAGGCGGGAATTGGAAGCATCATCAATAGCGGGCTTAATTAATAAACACCTCCTTGTTTATCTTAAATAGGTACTATATACTTTGTTTATAAATTGAAGTCATATATAATTTTTAATGGTACTTACCTATTATTAGTTAAAAGGGATGGTTAAGAGATGATATATATATCAACAGGTATAGCGATTGTGATGGCTATAGGTGTTTTCATATTACGGATGAAGGAAACGAAAAAACCAGTGAATGAAAAGAAAATCATTTTACCGCCGCTGTTTATGAGTACCGGTGCCTTGATGTTTATTTTCCCGATGTTCAGGGTCACTCGATACGAATTGTTGGAGGCTCTTGTTGCAGGAATGCTATTTTCCATCTTATTGATCAAAACATCTAAATTTGAAGTTAGAGATGAAAAAATTTATATTCTGCGCTCTAAAGCGTTCATATTCATATTGATTGGTCTCATGGTGATTCGACTGGTGGCAAAGCTGATGCTGGGAAGCACGATTGAAATCGGTGTATTGAGCGGAATGTTTTTCTTACTTGCTTTTGCGATGATCGTTCCGTGGAGAATTGCCATGCTTTACCAATATAAGAAAGTTAAAGCAGCCAGTTTCGGCGGAGGCAGTATGGTTTGATAAACAAAGGAATAATCTACAAAACCTGAGTCGTTATTCATGATGACTCGGGTTTTTCATTTGCATGGGAACTTCATTAGAAAAAAATCAATCCAAAAACCTAGTAATTTCATCCGAATTATATTATATTAGTATTATTATTATTTTACTTAAGGAGGAAACGGTACATGTTACAAATGATTTTGTTAGGGATTATTTGTGGTTTACTGCTGGGATTTGTGCTTCAAAGAGGCCGTTTCTGTGTTGTTGGTGCATATCGTGATTTGATTTTAGCTAAAGATGGACGGATGTTTTTGGCTACATTTGTTGTTATAGCGATACAAAGTATTGGTGTTTATGCATTGAATGATGCAGGGGTCATTCAGTTTGGAAATGATGGTTTTCCATGGCTGGGAACCATTGTGGGTGGCTTTATTTTTGGTATTGGTATGGTTCTGGCAGGAGGTTGCGCGACTGGAACATGGTATCGTGCCGGAGAGGGCATGATCGGAAGTTGGGTTGCCCTTTTTGGATATATGCTAGGGGCAGCAATGACGAAATATGGTGTATGGAAAGTGGCAGGGGATAATCTGTTATCTTATCGTACAAATGATACGTATATTCATGAAACGTTAAATGTTTCGCCTTGGGTTCTTGTTATTATTTTGACACTCTTGGTTGGCATATTGGTGATTCGTGAATTGAGAAAACCGAAACTTCCAATCTTTAAAATGAAACCGAAAAAAACCGGATTGGCCCACATCTTATTCGAGAAACGCTGGCATCCTTTTGTGACAGCATTATTGGTCGGCCTTATTGCAATCATGGCTTGGCCGCTGAGTGCAATGACAGGGAGGATGTTCGGACTTGGAATTACAGCGCCTTCCGCGAATATTTTAACTTTCCTTATCACCGGAGATGATGCGTTAATCGATTGGGGGACGTTTTTAGTAGTAGGCATTTTCCTAGGTTCTTTCATCGCTGCCAAAGGGAGCGGGGAATTCCGTTGGCGTTTGCCTGATATGAAAACGTTACGTAATAATGCAATTGGCGGTGTAACCATGGGATTCGGTGCAAGTGTTGCCGGGGGATGCACAATCGGAAATGGCCTGGTGAATTCGGCGTTATTTGCTTGGCAAGGTTGGATTGCGATTGTCTTTTTCTTACTGGGTACATGGGTAGCAACATATTTCACGATTATCCGCAAGCAAAAGCAGGCGGCCGCTGCATCCAAAGCGGCTTAAGATATAAGTCAAAAACTTTTTAATCAAGGAGTGGAAGATTAAATGGCAAAAGTATTAGAAACGACTGGAATGGTATGTCCATTCCCTTTAGTGGAAGCAAAAGAAGCAATCGCGGACATGGCAAAAGGTGAGGAATTGATCATTAATTTCGATTGCACACAAGCAACGGAGAGCATTCCGCGTTGGGCTGCTACAGAAGGTCATGAAATCACCGAGTTCGAGCAAATCGATGACGCTAAATGGCGTATAATCGTTAAAAAGGGAAAGTAAATTGATTTGAAGAAAACGTGCTCAGGTTTCCTGTGCACGTTTTTTCATTTTTTCAAGGTTGAATAATTGGCGCTGAAAGTTTCTAGTGATAATATGTCTTTAACCACTTTATTAAGGAGATGTTGATAATGGTTGACGAGGTCATTTTAAATGATGTTCCGCTGCAAGTTACGGATTTTCTTTTTGAAACTGTAAAGGATTCTGAAGGTAGGGAAATCAGAAAAGTCAGTTTCAATTTCAAGGTCACACATAGTGAATATCATGATATTACTACACTTCTTTATCAGATGGTTTTTGATTTGAAGATTCCACAGTCAAACGAGGAGTTTCGTGCAGAGATTTTTAACTATGCAACTTCGGTCACGAATCTATATGAAGAAAATGCGGTAGGGGATTTTTCGCTCGTCTTGCTGGAAGTGAACGGTCAAGAATGATTGCATTGCCAGTCTTGTAAAGATATGGGTTACTGTCTATAATAATAGTGACGATCATTCTATACATATGAGGTGGTACTTTGCTTAGCGGATGGTTTTTATGGTTCATTCTATTTTGGGTAGCCCTTTTAATTATATTGATGAGCATAGGTGGCTTTTTCATGTTTCGAAAGTTCCTGAAAAGATTTCCAAAAGAAGATGGGAAATCCGATATGGATTGGGAAGAATACTATTTGGATCAAACAAAGCACTTATGGTCAAAGCAGCAAAAGGAATTACTGGAAGATTTAGTGAGTCCTGTGCCAGAACTTTTTCGTGATGTTGCACGTCATAAGATTGCGGGAAAAATCGGGGAGTTGGCGCTAAAGGAAAAAGCGGGCGATATTACGGAAGATTTAGTGATACGCGGCTATATCATTGCCACACCAAAGCGGGACCATAAATTTTTGCAAAAAAAATTAGCTGAAAGAAAGGTGAATATGGGTCCATATGAACATTTATTCAGCTAATGATGAAAAAAGCAGACTCATTTGGAGTCTGCTTCAGTTTGTAGGCAAAAGGGGTTCAGAATAAAAAATTTCGAACCCCTTTTAAAATTCCCTTTGAAATTTTGACCAAAGGTTAAGAGATTTGGGCTCTTCGAGCCACTAGGTTATGCTATTTTAGGTTGCCATGTCCACATGGCCATCTTCTTTAAATTAATGGCAGTAAAAGTAACCATCGCTTTCATCGACAATTTTTTAATTCCCCTTAAAGTAGTCCAACGCATACCTTGCTTTTCTTTTGCATCCCCGAATACACACATAATCGTCGTATGGAACGAATAGCGAAGGTATATTGAATGAATGTCAGTTTAACTAAAATAACTGGATCAATTACTTCGGCGTCCTACCTCTGAATACATATCTTTCACCAAGTCATAAATGAAAGTGAAGTCAATGGAAGCCTCCATTTTACGAACCAAATGGTTCGGCGGCACCAGTTGATTAAAAGTAATCATTTCACGTTATTCTCGTTGAATAGAATGATGTTTCGAAAGCATCCTCATCACCTCAAGTTTTAATAGATTTATTTTAAAACAAAAAAGACTGTAGGCAAAAGGAGTTCTATCCAAATTTTTAAACATAGTTGATTGGAGCGGGTGTGCGAGACTCCTGCGGGAATAGCGAGTGCCTACGTTCCAATCAACGTCAAAATTTGTACAAGCAAAAAAAATGTAGACAAACCCGATTTTCATTGAGTTTGTCTACATTCAGAAGCAGACTCATTTGGAGTCTGCTTTTTTCATTTTGAATCATGCAAAAGAATGGAGCTGTGTGGTAAAAATTAGAACGTTTGTACCCAAACCATGCTATTCGTTAAATTTTTGATATAATAATAGTAAGTAAAATTTAGGACGGAGTGAAACTATGAAATTTATCCATACGGCTGATTGGCATTTAGGTAAAATCGTTCACGGGGTACATATGACAGATGACCAAAGGCATGCGCTCTTGCAATTCATAGAAATTGTCGAAGAGGAAAAACCGGATGCGGTTGTGATTGCCGGTGATTTATATGATCGTTCCGTTCCGCCGACTGAAGCGGTGGAGCTTCTTGATGAAATCCTTTATACGATTAATGTGAAAATGAATACTCCGATCGTTGCGATATCGGGAAACCATGATTCTGCGGAAAGACTCGCATTCGGTTCATCATGGTATCGTCATAGCCAGTTATACATTCATGGGAAATTGACAAAAACATGTGAGCCGGTTCGCATCAAGGGCGTGAACTTTTATTGTGTTCCTTATGCAGAACCTGGGACGGTCCGCCATCTTTTTGAAGATGATAGTATTCATTCCCATCAAGAGGCAATGAAGCGGATAACCGGAACGATAGCCGAGAATTTCAATAGTGATGAGCCGAATGTCTTTGTAGGACATGCTTTTGTATTAGGCGGAAAAACGAGCGATTCGGAAAGGGTCTTGTCGGTAGGTGGTTCTGGCTGTGTCTCATCCGACTTATTCGATGCGTTCGATTATACGGCACTTGGGCATTTGCATAGTCCAGACGCGATACGTCATCCTAAGGTGTTTTACTCTGGATCACTATTAAAATATTCTTTTTCCGAGTCCAAGCAGAATAAGTCGCTTTCCATCGTCGATATGCAAGAAGATGGAAGCTTTGATATTCGCTATCGTTCTTTGGCACCCAAGTTCGATATGAGGGAAATATCCGGGGTTATGGAAGAGTTGCTTGATCCCGCTTTCTATCAATCGCAAAAAAGGGATGACTATTTGAAAATAACACTAAATGATGAGGGTGCACTCATCGATCCTATTAACCGCTTGCGTCAGATTTATCCGAACGTACTTCATCTGGAGCGAAAATGGGATTTGACCGACCTTAGGAGGAAAAATTCCTTCACTTCTGTAAAAGATGAACGGAAATCAGAATTGGACCTGTTTGAAACGTTTTATCAAGAAATGACAGATAGGGACTTTGATTCACAAAAGCAGGATTTGATGGTTTCGGTAATTGAAGCTGTTAAGAAAGAGGAGGCTTTGAAATGAGACCGGATATTTTAACGATGCAGGCATTCGGACCATATGCAGGAAGGGAAACCATTGACTTTAATTCCCTTGGGGAACGGACCATGTTTGTCATCTCTGGAAAGACAGGCGCAGGGAAAACAACGATATTTGATGGGATTAGTTTTGCTATATATGGAAAAGCCAGCGGTGAAGATCGGAGCGGGCAAGATTTACGAAGTCAGTTTGCCGAAGATGATCTGTTGACTGAAGTATCATTACAATTTATCCTGCGTGGAAAAACGTATTTGGTGACCCGGTCGCCACAGCAGGAACGGAAGAAAAAAGCAGGTGAAGGAACAACTACGGTTGGAGCAAAGGCTGAATTATATGAGGTATTGCCTGAAGGAAAAAAATTGCTGGGTGCGAATGTAAGGGAAGTTGAAGAAAAAATAAAAGTACTCATTGGACTTGATGCGAACCAATTCCGGCAAATCCTGATGATTCCACAAAATGAATTCCGAAAACTGTTAACTTCCGACAGCAAGGATAAAGAACAGATTCTCCAGAAATTATTTCATACTGAACTTTATAAACGAATAGAAGAAAAATTAAAAGAAGAGGCTTCCATCCTAAGAAAGCAAAGCGAAAAAAGTGCTCAGCGGCGAATTGAATTGATGAAAGGCATCCATCCTGGAAATCATGAAGAGCTGCAGGCGCAATTGCAAGGGGAAGAGCCTAATGAACAGCAGGTTTTACCGTTGTTACAGGAAGTCATTTTGCAAGCAACAGAAAAAAATGAATATATAAATAACCAAATACAGGAAAAGCAAAAAGCTCGTGATCAAGTAAATCAAGAGCTTTCAAAAGCTGTCGATTTATTAAATCGATTTTCTGAAAAAGAAACACTGCGAAAAGAAAAGGAAAACCTTGAAGCAAAGCTGCCAGAAATGGAACAAGTGAAAGTCCAAATGAAAATGGCACACAAAGCGGCTTCACTTGAAAAGCAGGAACAATACTATTTGCGAATTGGCAAACAAGTGCAAGATGCGAATGCCGAACTTCAAAAGTTAAGCGAGCAGTCCGAGAAGTTACGAACTGAGCGCATTGAGAAGCAGGATTGCTATGATAAGGAAATGTTGAAGGAAAATGAAAGAGAGCGAGCAGTCCGAGCTGTTCATCAGCTTGAGCAGGTAAAAGAGGCTGTCATGACTTTTGCAAGCTTAAAAGCACAGGTTACCTTAGATGAAAAAGAGTGGCAAACTTGTAAACGACTTCGTGAAAAAACTGTTTCGGAACATTTGTCGGTCGAAGCGGAAGCTGAGAAAGTCGCTCAAGAAAAAACAGAAGCGGAAAAAGCGGCTGTTCTTTATCGTGATCAGGAAATTGAAGCAGAAAGAAATCATTCAGCTTTATCGAAAATTAAAAAGCTTCAAGAAGTTCTTTATGAAATCCAGAATACGAAACGAGTGCTGGATGAAAAGAATAATCGGTTCCAGGAGTTACAAAGAATACAAATTCAGGAGAAGGAAAAACTGGAAACCCTGAACAGAAACTGGCGATCAGGCCAAGCGGGTATGCTTGCTTCCATGCTGCACACTGGAGAAAATTGTCCTGTGTGCGGTTCACAAAGTCATCCAAAACCAGCACAGATGCATGAGCATATGCCGACGGATTTGGAGCTGAAAGAGCAAGAAAACAAGCTGAAAACGGCGGAACAACAAAAAAGCCAAGCTGAAAGTGAATATTATCAAGCGAAATCCAAATATGACGCACTGTTAGAGTCTTCACAAGAGAAGCTAAGTGACTTACAAAATGACATGCCGGAGTTTAGGAATGAAGATATTAATGAGCATTTGCTGCAGTTTGTACAAAAAGGAAAAGTGCTGCAAGAACAGCTAAAAGAATTGATGCGGAAAAAGTCAGTATTAAATGATCTGGAAAAAAGGTTGCTGGATTTAAAAGAGAAAGCATCCGAGCTAAAGGAAAATCTGATCTCTTTAGAGAGAAAAGAGGACCAAGGGAAAACCAGGTATATTGAAAACTCTACAAAACTAACAGGATTAACCGATTCCCTGCCAGACGGAATACGGACAGAGGAAGAATATAATGCAGCTTATCTAATGGCTGTAAATACAAAGAAACGCTTACAATCGGCCTTGGAAGATGCACAAAAAAACCTTCAACTGGTGAAGGAAAGAGAATCGGCCATCAGTGCGAAAAAAGAATCCCTAAGTGGAAATATCGAGGCTTTAAATACAGAATTGAAAGAGGAGCGGGAAAAGTTAATTGCGGATATGACCAATCAAGGTTTTTCCAATTATAAAGAATATACGGCAGCAAAAATATCGGAAGCAGCTCTTGGAAATTTGGAGGACCAAGTTCAGCAGTATAATCAAAATTGGCAAAGTGTTTTAAGTCTGTTTCATGATTTGGAAATGAAATTAAAAGATGTGACCAAACCGGATCTTGAAGGATTGAAAAAGACCTTCGATTTCATAGATGAAGAATTGGAGTCGTTACGCCAAAAACAGAATGAGTTGCAGGCTGAAAAACGGACTAACGAAGAAATCCAAAGGAAATTGGCGCAAATTAGGGAAGAACAGAAAAGTTTGGATGAAAGGTACAGTATCGTCGGTCATCTGTCTGAGATTTCCAAAGGTCAAAACTCCTTTAAAATAACTTTTGAACGTTATGTACTGGCAGCCTTTTTAGATGATATCTTAAAAGAAGCCAATTCAAGGCTGCTGAAAATGACAAGCGGAAGATATCAGTTATTGCGAAAGCTTGATCCTACACGAAGGAATATCCAGAGCGGTCTGGAGTTATCTGTGTATGATCAATATACAGGACAAGAGAGGCATGTCAAAACCCTTTCGGGAGGAGAGAGCTTTAAGGCTTCCCTTGCACTTGCCTTGGGTCTTGCGGATGTTGTCCAGCAGAATGCTGGCGGAATTTCACTTGAAACGATGTTCATCGATGAAGGTTTCGGTACGCTCGACCCTGAATCTCTTGATCATGCAATTGAAGCATTAATGGATATACAAAGCACCGGGAGATTGGTCGGGATAATATCCCATGTCCCGGAATTGAAAGAAAGAATCGATGCCCAGCTTCAAGTCATTTCGACACAAAAAGGAAGTCGGACGTCCTTTTATTTTGCTGGTTAATCAAGAAAAAAGAATGGCTAAGGGGAGGTTCCCCTTAGCCATTCTTTTTATTTTTAATGAACAGACTACTCAATGTTAATATCTTCAGCTGTTTTTCCGGGGGAAAACTTATGGATGCGAATCACCAATATCGGATTCGAGAATTCAGCGGTAATTCTGCGTGAGCAAATCGAAAAGGGGAAAGGGATTTTTCTCTGTGTGGGCAGCTTATTTTCTTTTTTTTCAAGAAATGGCTTATGAGTATCATCAACGATGATCGATAGCTCATTATCACTTAGGCATACTTTAATATCTTTCACATCATGATCTTCCAAAACCGCTTCCACCATATACTCATCGTCACTTTCGTATATATCAATTGAAAAAAGTTGATGATCCAACGCACAAGTTTCCGGATCCAGAAAAAAACTTTTTACCCATTCATCAAACTTTTCAACCTCAGTCATTTGCGATCCATGTTGATTGTCTTGCATGTTGATACCCCCGGTTTTCCTTTGAGGTATTATATGATGGAGCATGAAGAATGGTGATTGGAAAAGTGAAATTGAAGATAATAAAAGATTCCGGGAAATTGGTTCTAAAAATGTAAAAGGCAACCAATACAAAGGGACGATGTGTATGCGGGTATTAAAAAGCAGAACAATATCTTAATTTGTATACAGGCTTTTATTATTTATAGATAGTTCGGTGATAAATTAAGACAAGGGAATATGATTCCTTTTTTACATTGCAGATAATTGATAAACCTTCACCACCGACCGCTTTAAATATTCAGAATTTTATAATTTTTATATTGATACTTAGAAATTTGCATGCTATAATTTAAAACATAAATGGTATATACCATTTATGTTTTTTCTACTTAATGGTATATACCATTCAAAAGTTTACTTAATCCATTACAAATTATAAGGGAGAGTGCTAAATGCTAAAGTTTAATCACCAGAACTATTTAAAAGTAACAAATGGAGCAGTTTTATTAAGAGAAGGAATAGAGAAGAAGATGGATGAAGTTTCAAAAAAAGAATTTAAGAATCTTTTCCTTATTGGATCCGGTGGTTCAATTGCTATTATGTATCCATTTGAATATATATGGAATTCCACATCAACTATTCCTGCCTATGCCGAAATTGCTTCTGAGTTTATGTTACAAAGCCATAAACAATTTAATGAAAACTCAGTTGTTATTCTCTCTTCTCTATCAGGCACGACAGAGGAAACTGTTGAAGCAGCAAAATATTGTAAGGAAAGAGGAGCCACTACGATTGGTTTAGTAGGAGAAATGGGAACGCCATTGGCCAACATCGTAGACTATCCAATCGCTAACTATGCGGAAAATGATTATGCTGCAGATTCAATAAACCTTCAAATGTATATGGTTATCTTTAGGCTTATGCATAATAATGGGGAATTCACGAAGTACGAACAATTTGTATCAGAGTTAGAAAAAATGCCTGAAAATTTAATTTCAGTAAAAGAACAGGCGGAAGAAAAGGCTAAAGAATTCGCAACTAAATATAAAGATGAAGATTACCATATGTTAATTGGATCGGGAACAGCTTGGGGACGAACCTATGCATATAGTATGTGCGTATTGGAAGAGATGCAATGGATTCGTACAAAATCCGTCCACGCAGCAGAATTCTTCCACGGAACGATTGAGTTGGTTGAAAGAGACACTAGTATCATTTTGTTAAAAGGGGAAGATGCAACTAGACCTTTAGCAGATAGAGTCGAGCGATTTGCTGAGAAATATACTGATAAGCTTACGATTTTTGATACAAAAGATTATGTGCTTGAAGGAATTAGTCCAGAATTCCGCCAATATTTCCCTCCGCTAGTTTTAGGAAGTTTACTACAACGAGTAAGCGTTCACCTTGAAGATAAACGGAATCATTCATTAGATAAGAGAAGGTATTATCGTACTGTAGCATATTAAGAAATAGTTAAACTTGAGGAGGATACAGGTAGTAATCATTCTCCTCAAGTAAGGCTTCTAAGCCACATGTTGTAGTGATTAACAAGCAAGTTAATTACTACATACGTCAATACTTTTCTGGGAATTTGAGATTTTAAGCGTATGAATAGATGTGTCTGATGAAAGAAAGTTTTTGGAAAAGTATTGATGGTAAAATAATTTTCCTTTTAACATCATTTCATTAGACCTGGATCATAATTAAGTTAGAGATAATGGGAAGTCAACAGAAGGTTCTCCGTGAGAGAGTTGAAAGGATGTTTTAATGTGGCTCGTAAGTATCAAATTACTTATGAACTATCAGGAATTACATTAGGTTGTTTCCTATTTGCATTTGGAACCAATTGCCTGCTAACTCCTTCCAGTTTATTAGCAGGAGGACTAGGCGGCGTTTGTGCAATTTTTTATCATCTATTTGAATGGCCAATGGGAATACAATATTTTGTTTATAATATCCCATTACTGTTTTTAGGCTATATTCATGTTGGTAAAAAATTTATAATTTATACTCTATTTTCGGTCATAGTATCCTCTCTTTTTTTAGACTGGATTCCAGTCCGCTTAATATGGACTAAAGATATATTATTGTGTTGTATTTACGGAGCGATTATTTCGGGGAGTGGAGCAGCCATTATTCTTCGTCTGGGAGGGTCAGTGGGAGGGCTAGATATACTTTCCCGTGTTATAGCGAAATACACGAATTTTTCTATAGGGAAATCTGGATTAATTTTTAGCGCTACCATTGTAACGATCTCCGCTCTGATTTTCGATATTCAGTTAGCTATGTATACAATCCTATCGTTTTTCGTGGGGACTAAAACATATGATGCCATTCTAAATATCGCAGAGAAAAATGTGATAATTATTGTTACAAACGAGGGGGAAGAACTAGCTTCATTGTTGACAGCAAAGTTAAACAGAGAAGTGAATTCATGGAAGGACATAAGTGTATACAGTGAAAAGAAAAAAACGGTATTGCTATGTTTGATTATTGAATTGGAGTGGATGGAAGTAACACATGCAGTAAAGAGTATTGATCCAGGAGCTGTTATTTTATCATTACCAACCAAGAAAACGTTTGGGAAGTTTAAGCTGAAGTGGTAGGCTAGATAAAATTTCATTTGGTATATACCATTTTGTTTTTTCTGTGGTATGATAGGCCTATCTTTGTTATTTCTTGAATTTTCAATATTATCTAACAATATTGATTTCAGGTCATATGAAGTCAAAATGTAGGAAAATCTTTAATATAGGGGGAGCTTTTAATGAAAAGAATTTTTATAGCTTGTGTGACTCTCATTTTACTTATTGGGGTAGTGGGATGTGGCAAAAACACATCAACAAGTGGGGAAGCTTCAACAAAGAATAAGGAAATTAAAGTAATAACTACAGCTGGAGGATATCCATTTAATGCTACAAATCCAAAAACTAATGAAATTGAAGGTTTTATTATTGAAATCGTTAATGAACTAGCTAAGAGATCAGATGTGAAAGTTCAGATATCAACCGGAGAATGGAATTCGCTTATTCCTTCATTGAAATCAGGTAAGGCAGATGTTATTGCCGATGCTATGTATATTACTGACGTAAGAAAAAAACAAATTAGCTTTACAGATCCTGTTTTTGGTTTTGGTGAAGGCCTTATTGTACCGGAGGGTGATACAAAAACTAAATCTCTTAAAGACTTAAAGGGTAAAGTAATCGGTGTTCAAATGGGCACCTCATTCAAAGACATGCTAGAAAAAGAAAATAAATCATTAAATATAGAAGTAAAGACTTACCAAACGCTATCCGATCTGCTAAAAGATATTCAAACAAATCGTATAGATGCAGCGTTGGCAGATGCCCCTACTTTTAGTTATTTTAAAGCTAAGAATCCTGATATGAAGTATCGAATTGTTGAGGGATATGTTCCTTCTCTCACTGGGGAAGTTGGAATAGGTGTATCAAAAGATCACCCTGAACTATTAAAAAAATTCAATAAAGCCATTCAAGAAATGAAAGAAGATGGCACCCTTAAAGATATTTATAAAAAATGGGGTGTGGAGTGGGACTATAATTAATGAAGAGGGAGGGGACTGTAGATGAACGATTTTTTCTCAAATGCTAAAGAATTTGCACCCAGATTTCTAGAAGGTACCATTATTACTATTGAATTAACCGTAATATCCTTGATTCTCTCTCTTATTATTGGTCTAGCAGTTGCTCTTGGTAAAATAACACCTAATAAATTTATAAATAAAGTATGTGGTATTTATATCAGCATAGTAAGAGGAACGCCCCTCTTAGTACAAATGATGTATGTTTACTTTGTTTTCCCGGATTTGGGGCTTTCATTAAGTGCTTTCCAAGCAGCTATTGTGGCACTTTCTATTAATGAAAGCGCCTACTTAGCTGAAACATTTCGAGCAGGTATTAAATCAATTCCTAAGGGGCAAATGGAAGCAGCAAAGGCAATTGGAATGAATTACTCTCTTTCGATGCGTAGGATTGTCCTCCCCCAAGCCATTCGAAATGTGATTCCTGCCATCGGAAATTCAGCTATTGTATTGATTAAAAACTCTTCATTAGCAGCAGTCATTACTGTGACAGAGTTAATGCATGAAGGAAATTTGTTAGCCTCATCAACATATCAAAACATACAGATATTCACGATGATTGCGATCATTTATTGGGTTTTACATTATCCACTTGCCATTCTTGTAGATTATCTAGAAAAGCGAGGTAATAAAAATAATGTTACAATTAACCAATCTTAAAAAATCCTTTAATGAAAAGCAGGTTATTAATGGGATTGACCTATCAGTAAGAAAAGGTGAAGTAGTCGTTATCGTTGGACCGAGTGGCAGTGGAAAGAGTACGCTTTTGAGAATGATGAATGCTCTTGAGTATCCAACCGAAGGAGATATTAAGCTAGAAGGTGAGTCCATTCTCTATAAAGACATAAATGGAAAGCCTATTTCACGAAATGAAAAGGAATTAAGTAAATCTCGAGCTGAAATTGGAATGGTATTTCAAGGTTTTCATTTATTCGCACACAAAACTGTACTTGAGAACATTATTGAAGGGCCTATCCATGTAAGAAAAATCAAAAAAGAGAAAGCGATTCAGGAAGCAGAATATCTATTAAAGAAAGTCGGCTTGCTAGATAAACGCGACCAGTTTCCACATTCTCTTTCCGGTGGGCAGCAACAACGAATTGCCATTGCTAGAGCGTTGGCAATGAAGCCTAAAATGTTGCTTTTTGATGAACCAACTTCCGCTCTAGATCCTGAATTAGTGGGTGAAGTTCTTATAGTAATGAAGGAATTAGCATTGGAGGGCATGACAATGGCAGTAGTCACACATGAAATGGGCTTTGCTCGTGAAGTAGGTGACCGTGTCATATTTATTGATCAGGGAGTAATTGTTCAAGATGCTCCACCAGAAAGGTTCTTTCACTCTACGAATGGAAATGAACGCATCAGAAAATTTTTGAGTACTATATCAAGAAATGCCGTTTGATACTGAAAATAAACTTGAAGATAAAAGGGTCTTTTAGATTGATTATAGAGTTAGGAAAAGTAAGATAACTTTAAATTAAATAATAGATTCTTCACTTTCATTGGAATTACTTATTAGATGAAATGTAGATGTTGAGGTGAAGGGAAATGAAGATCGTAGGGGTAGGGGACAATGTAGTTGATTATTATCAAGACCGTGGTGAAATTTATCCAGGCGGAAACGCTCTAAATATAGCTGTTTTATGTAAAAGGTATGGGGTGGAACAAAGCTCATATATTGGAGTTATCGGAAACGATTTAGCGGCTGAGCATATTGTAAATAGCTTGAAAGCTGAAGGTGTTGATATCTCTAGAATTAGAAAAGCATATGGACCAAATGGGGAATCGGTTATCTCTCTTAACGAAAATAACGACCGCACGTTTGTCGGATCAAATAATGGAGGGGTACAAGGCCTAATAAAATTAAATTTTGATGAAAACGATCTTAACTATATTTCAGCTCATGATCTTATGCATACAAGCTTGTATAGCCATATAGAACAAGATTTACATAAGCTATCGAAAAAAATATCCATTTCTTTTGATTTTTCTTCACGACATGAAGAAACATATCTTAAAGAGGTTTGCCCGTATCTTGATTATGGTTTTTTTTCAGGAAGTGAATTAAACGACTCACAGTGTATTGAATTAATGCATTACGCAAAAAATTTAGGAACTAAAATCATTGGAGTTACAAGAGGAGAAAAAGGTGCTTTATTTTTGGTGGATGACCAAGTGTATAAGCAACCTATTGTGGAAGCTAAAGTGATAGACACCCTGGGAGCAGGTGATTCCTTCATTTCCATGTTTTTGGTACATTATCACCAACATCATAATGTCACTGAAGCATTGAACAAGGCAGCAATAGCAGCCGCAAAAAACTGTGAAAGTTATGGTGCATTTGGATATGGATTAAGTAAAAAAACTAACCTTTCCAAAGACTTGGTATGATCTTTTAAATGGGCATTTAAACTATAAGGGGCGGGAACTTTTATATTTGAGTCCGCCTCTTATTGTATTTTATACGTACAATCAATAGATTGTTTACACAAATCTAACGTTCCAAACAGAGTTTTATTATTCATTTTGAAGGGTTATTGATTGAAATTATTGAATCCTTATTATAAAAGTTAATAAATTTATGTATAACAAGAAAATATGATTTTATAACATATTAAAAGGTACACATTAAATTGTTATGAAGTGTGCGTGTATAAATCGAAATAAATTAAGGATGATGTAGAATATGGAAAAAGAAATTGATGGAATTCCTTATTATCAAAAACTAAAAACAATGTTTATAGAGGAAATTAAAACTGGGAACCTTAAGTATGGTGACAAGATACCTTCAGAGCGAGTGTTAGCTGAAAAGTTCAAAATAAGTAGAATGACAGCTCGACACGCGCTTTCTACCTTGGAAAGAGAAGGGTTTGTTGAACGAAGAGTGGGGGTAGGTACGTTCATTTCGAATCGTAAAATTCAATGGAACTTTATTACTGTAAATAGTTTTACAAAAGGGATGGAAGATAAAGGTTTAAAGCCCTCTACCGAGACAATATTTGCAAAAATAGAGACAGCAGATGAATTTCTGGCTAGTAAATTAAATATCTCTACGGGGGAAGAGATTTTTTCTTTAAAAAGATTAAGAATCGTTGATAATATCCCTGTTGCTATAGAATTAAGTCAAATACCGCACAAATTTTGCTCACAAATAGAAGAGTATATATCTACCAAGGTATCCTTGTACAATGTATTAGATGAATTTTACGGATTAAAATTGGCAAAGCAAAAACAGTATATGCGAATATCTTTGTCGGATCCGATTGAAAGTAAATTACTCAAAATAGGAAATGAAAACCCTTGCCTTTCAATAGAAGGCACCACTTATGATTCTTTCGAAAGACCTATCGAATATTATCAAATATTAGCAAGAGGGGATCTTGTTGAGTTTTACTCAGAACCTACTAATCCCCAGTGAAAATAAGCTCTAATTGCTTTTCATTTATTTATAAATTTTCGCACTAATTCTAAAATTAACTAAAACTATCACAACCTCCATATAAGTTGTGGTGGTTTTTGTGATAAAAGGCACATCGCATCGGTGCAAAGATCATTCACTTTAGATCTGCAACTGCATTTCTGAAAACCCTTTTAAAACAACTTATTTAAAGGCAATTGAATTTGCAAAAAATAGGGGGATATTTCTATCGTTTAACCCTAACTTCCGACATGATTTATGGAAAAATAGAGTGGCTGAATTTATTAGTTTAGCTAGAAAGGGTATATCAATGGCTGTCCCTGTAAAAGAAAGTAGAGCTTGAACTAATAACGGGAAAATGGATAAATATGATGGAATAGCCGGAGATAGCAAGCACATCTGATATAGCAACACACGATATGTCTAACTTTTATTATTTCGTACTCTGTTTCAAACGAATGATGTGTTCATTTTAAATATCAAATAGATATTTTTGTTGTTATTTCCTAAAAACACCCTACTATAATAGTAGGAGGTAGCATTTGTCATGAAAAGAATACTAGTGTTTCTAGCTACATTTATGTGTTTGTTATGGATTCTTGCACCATTTGTAAAAGGTCAATTTCAAGAGGAACCAAAAGTCTCGGAAACAAAGGCAGAAAATAAAAAGAAACTTAAACCCGACAACGCTTCATCTCAAGCTCTTACACCTGTTCCGAAACAAAAAGTAACTTCAGCAACCATAGGCGCTGTAGGAGATATTTTAATTCACGATAGGGTGTATATACCCGCTCGCAAGTCAAACGGCACGTATGACTTTAATCCGATGTTCCGATTTGTGAAGCCCTATCTAGGGAAAACGGATATTACGGTGGCCAATCAGGAAACGATGATTGGCGGGAAAGAAATGGGGCTTTCCTCATATCCTTCCTTTAATTCACCAGTAGAGGTGGGCGATGCTCTAAAGGCAAACGGGGTTGATCTCGTGACAATCGCCAATAACCATACACTTGACCGAGGAGAAAAGGCCATTTTGAATGCGCTTGACCACTGGAACAGTATTGGGATGCCATATACAGGAGCTTATCAATCTCCTGAAGACCAGAAGATCATTCGAATATTAAAAAGAAACGATATTACCTTTTCGTTTCTCAGCTATACGTATGGAACGAACGGGATTCCTGTTCCTGCGGGGAAGCCCCATCTTGTGAATTTAATTGATACCACGAGAATCCAGACGGAAGTTAAAGAAGCAGAGAAAGTTTCAGATGTCGTTGTGGTCAGTCTGCACTTCGGCAAAGAGTATGAACGGTTGCCTAATGAAGAACAAAAGCTGCTTGCTCAAACGACAGTTAATGCAGGTGCTGATATTATTATTGGCCACCACCCACACGTTTTGCAGCCTGTTTCATGGCTTACAAAACCAAACGGCGAACGGGCATTTGTTGCTTATTCGCTTGGGAATTTCCTATCCGGCCAGCAGGGGGATTACAAAGACATCGGCGGTATTATGCAAATTGGCGTAAGGAAAATCCAAACCGGGGATGATGTGAAAATCGAACTGCAAAATCCTAAATTCCTGCCAACCTGGGTAAACCGGCCATATGAGATCATTCCAATGAATGCCTTGAGTGATCAGTCTGACAAATATAACGAAATCCAAAAACATATGAATCAATTCATGCCTGAACTGTCATTTGATTTTTAAGGAAGGTACAGTATTCGGCATTGGAAAAAACTAATTGTTTTACATAATGAAAACGCCACCGGCTATGTAGCCGGTGGACCGCATATTCCTTCTAATTAGGTAAACACTATTCACCATGTTCCAGTTAAACGGCTTGAACCAACAGACGAACATAATAGGTTGCTGCGGCAACCTTTTTCTTACGGAACTACCATGAAAATAGACTTCTGGAATTTAGGGGAAAAGGCAATACTTAAGAAGACGCAGCTCATTGTTTTTTAAAAAAGGGGAGAGCGCCTAATTTACTGATTTATTGTAGGTAAGTGGATTGGATTAAGATTCTTCAGGTTCTTGTAATGTAACTGTGTATCCTAAACTTTCAAGTCTTCTTAGCGAATGCCGAAAAATTGATTGTTGTCTCTGTTTATCAAAGTAGTCTTCGCCTAAGTCTACATACATTTCTTTTCGAGTTAAGAGATAAATAGGAGATACGTAACATGGCATGAGCGACTACTATTCCTGCTCGTTTCTTACCTTTTCGAGATGCTGTACGCCTATACAGTGCTCCGAGATAATTTTTAGATCCTCTTACAGAATGAGCTGCTTCTGTTAATGCTGATCTCAAATACTTGTTTCCTTTTTTTGTTTTAGCCGATTTTCTTTTCCCCGCACTTTCGTTATGCCCAGGAACTAGTCCTGCCCAAGAACACATATGAGCTGCACTTGGAAACTGTTTCTTAATATCAGTCCCAATTTCAGATAAAATTTGCTCAGCCATTCTTGTAGCTATACCAGGAATAGAGTCTAATCGTTCCACATCTTCTTGATATGAGCTTACTCTTTCCTCGACCTCTTGGTCGAGCATATTGATTTGTTCTGTTAAAAAATCAATATGCTTTAAAATGGTTTTTAACATGAGGCGTTGATGCGAATTGATATAACCTTTAAGGGCGAGTTCTAGTTCATCTTTCTTCTTTTTCATTGTGCGTCGAGCAAAGTTTGCTAGTTTTTCAGGATCCTCTTCACCTTCAGCAATTGCGTTAAGCATGTCTCGAGCCGAAACACCCATAACGTCTGAAACGACAGAGCTTAGCTTAATATTTGCGCCCTCTAACACTTTTTGGATTCGATTATGTTGTCTAGCACGTTCTTCAATGATACTTCTACGGTACCGAACTAGTTCACGTAGTTCCCGTTGATTTCGATCTGGAATGTAACTAGCTTTTAGAAATCCATGACGAAGAAGTTTGGCAAACCATTCTGCATCTTTAACATCTGTTTTACGCCCTGGCACTGCTTTCATATGTTGAGCATTCACAACTAAAAACTCAATCTCTTCAGCTTCTAATAAATTAACAATAGGTTTCCAATATACATTGGTACTCTCCATGGCAACATGAGTACAGTTATTCTGTTTAATCCAATCCACTAACTGTATTAGAAAAACAGTTTTTGTTGAAAACGTTTGAATCTCCTTTCCTTCTGGTGTCATAATACATGAGGTAATATTGTCCTTATGGACATCCATACCACATACTCTTTCAATGACTACTTCCATTGAAAACATCCTTTCTATGGCTCTCAATACAATTGGAGGCTGGTGCAAAAACCAGAATAGGATTAATCTACCATGCGTGCTTCCCGTAAGGGAGCGACAGTCAGTGGTGCACCTTGGTCGTTGGAGTCAGACTAACGGATGGGCTCTAACGCACCATAGTTCATCGACCTTCCTCTCCCAGCCGTAGAATCAGTATTGACCGTTCTGAACCATTTTCATTCTCTGTGGTGAAGCGCTGATTTTTGCGTTTCATGGATGGCTAACGGGTGCGTTAGCTGAAGATAGGAGCTGTCTGTAAGGCAGCTATTTCTTATGGAACTAACGGAGCAGTTTAGTTGAATAAGAATAAAAAAATGATAAACAGTGAAGATGGGGTAATATGGAGTATTAATGTATAATTTGATTGAAATTAGAAAGGGTGAGGATTTTGAGTAAATCACATTTCCTTAATATCCTAGCAGGACTATAATCATTGGAATACAGGTTTATCATATCGTGAATGGGGGAGTTCCTTTATTCCCTGTTATTATGATAGGGTTATTTGTAGTTTCATATGTTATGGAAAGAAAGGGTGTCAGCTCCTTTACTGGCGGGACTAACCATCTTATAGTTATTGTTCTCCTTATGGACTATGCTTCCGCGATTGTCATTTGGACCTTAAAACAAAGAAAAACCCGGTTTGTGAAGAATTGTACTTAAAGTAAAGGGTGCAAGAGTTGAAGAACTGGTTACGGCGGCAACCCTTTTATGCTATTGGGAGGAAAAATATATGGATTTAGATATTGTAAAAGCAAATTTAAAGGATAAATATTATGAATATAGAGAAAAAGGATATGATTGTAAAGAAGCATATAATAAAATCTTAACCAGTATAAATCATTGGATTAATGAATTGTCCATTTCATTAATAAGAAAGGAAAATTCTATGACTTTAGATCAAATAAAAAAACTTTCATCTATAGTTTATGAGAATGTCGGTGAATGGGTAGGAGCTCCAAAAGTTATTTATAGCGACACTTTACCAGCAGTTGATTATGATTATCCTAAGGATAATGGCAATAATCCATTAAACATTGAATGTAATGATAAATATTTTATTAGTGCAAATGGCTTCTCTTATTCATATTCACAATATCTTACGGACTCTGAACTTGTTAGGGATAAAGAGGTACATAGGAAAATTCCAATGGGTTATAAAGCTATATCTTTGTATGAGAAAAGGGTATTCATTAAGAATGGACAAATTATAAAAAGCTTTGAGGAAATTCCAGAACAACCCGAAGGAGATCACTATACAATTATTACAACATCGGAATATCTTGGTCAACGTGGTTATCGAAACTCCCCAGATTTAAGTTTAGTTGATAAAACGGATTATTTAAAAATAAAACAGTTGGCCATTCCCTTGTCAAAAAAGGATAAAAAAGGAATTTATCTTGTTTGCAAAAATAACGACAACATTTATTGGCATTAAACTTATTTTTCTTATTCCACTAACAGGTGTTAGCTGAAGATCGAAGCTGTCTTTAAGGCAGCTTTTCTTTATGAAACTATCTGGGAAGTTTAGTTGAAAACGGGGGGATTCTATTACTAAACAACTTCTTTATATGTAAAATGGTAATTTCATATTTATAATTGGAGTAAATAAAAATTCATTTTCTATTTTTATCAAATCTCGGGGGTTAGTAATGGATAAAAAAATAACTACATTGGAGAGACAAGTTTATAGAAGGGCAACAGAGTGGTTAATAAAAGATTACCAAGCAATCAAATTGATGGATTCGGAATCAGTTTATACTTTTGAAAATAACACAAACTTTATCCAAGGCTTTGTATTTAGATGCTTAAAGTCTTCTGCAAATGAAATTTTCGAAATTGACTTAAATTGGAATAGCATAGGAGTTCATAAATATATCTCACCCTCTGCACTAGAAAAATATTTAATAAAAGAGAAAAATTCATATATAAAAGAACACGTAGTATGTAAAAATATTTATTTCAAAGAAATAATAAAAGAACTGAAAAAAGATTCTCCTGATGAAGAAAAAATCTTCAATATTCTTTTAAAGTATTATTTTACAGCCCTTATTACAAAAGAAGAGGATAAACAATTAGATGAAAGGGGATTAAGAAAAGTTATGCTTGTTGATAAAGAGTGGGACGGCGAAAGTTTATTTGTCAGATATGAAGGTACTGGTATTACCCTAATCGATAATCCTAATTATCTCTTTAAATAGGGATACTTTATTCGGAAAATTAACTTGTAAGGTAATGGGTAAAAGATGTAATTTATCTTCTTCTATATTGTTTGTTCTCCCTCTTTTTAGTTATTGCGAATACAAGGAAGTTAAATTGGATTCAAATAAGAAAAAGGTTTTTTACGTTTATTATTTGGTTTATTTCTTTAAGTGCTTTGAACTATCTTCTTTCTTATTTTTTTAGACGTTCGGAAATGGATGTTTGGGATTTAGGTATTCCTTTGGGTGTATCATTCGGATTGGCATTTTCTGATTTAATGTCTTGGAAAAAGAAAGAATAAAGCATTGAAGTTTTACTAAGGATTAATGCTTCACTAACGGGTGCTATCGTATTATAAGGTTAGCCAGTTTTTACTGGTTGACCTTTTTTTAATAGAATCTATTATATCAGTAGCCAGGGTAGG